>NZ_JBEYXJ010000056.1:0-53093 GCF_040645015.1 Streptomyces sp. NPDC046881
CGGCAGGTCGGCGGCCTCGACGCGGGCACGGTAGTCGTCGGACTCCTCGCCCTCCTTCTCGCCGTTCAGCTCGCGCAGTTCCTTGCGGACGGCCTATGGCGCCGGGCGCCCGCCGCCAGGCCGGCCAGGAACGCGCCGGTCTCCGGCAGGTCGATCCGCCCCAGCTCACCGGGGCGGATCACCACGTGCAGCTCGCGGCAGATCCTCCGCTCCCACGAGTGCACGACGAAGGACAGCAGGATCAGCCGCAGCAGGCTGTCCTCGTCCATGTCGTGCAGCCGGGCCAGGCCCGCGCCGGTCAACGGCATGGTGAGGCGTTCCAGCTGGCCGTGCCGGTGGACGGCGTCCCACAGCCGGTCCAGGCCGAGCCACAGGTCCTGCACCCCGGAGGAGGCCACGCAGTCGTTGCCCATCCGGCTGTAGGCCACGGCGAAGACCAGGTCGGGCCGGGTGCCGAGGACGGCGACCGTGCCGACCGGGTACCGGGCCCGCTTGCCCCGCGGCTTGTCCCGCACGCTCTCCCGGGCCACCGGAGTCACCCCGGCCAGCGCGGCGGCCAGCTCCGCGTCCAGCCGGCGGGCGTCCCCCGCGTAGCGGCGGGCGAGCAACTGCCCCTGCACACTGCCGTCGTTGATGACGGCACCGTCGTCCACGACGGTGTCGAAGGTGTCGGTGAACCCCACCACCAGCTGCCCGGGCCGATCGAAGAGATCGCCCTCCTCCACCACCACCGTCATCCCGGGGCGGGTGAACTCCTGCCGCACGGCGGTCTGCGGGCGGGCCCGGGCCAGCCCCCAGGCCAGGCACAGGGTCACGGAGCCGGCCAGCACCGGTCCGGGCCGGGAGACGACGTCCGGGAACAGCTGGCCGGCGAACTGCACGACGGCCGACACCCCGCCGAAGGCCGCCAGCACACTGCCCGCGAACACCCGCCGCCCCCGCCGGGACCGCAGGGGACGCAGCCGCGCGGGCCGCGGCGAGGGGCGCGGACCGGTCAATCGCATGCTTCCCTCCAGGGCGTCTTGCTACGCTGACGGCACTGTCGACGGGACGTCACGCGGCGGAGGGGGCGAGGCGCGTGGAGACCCGTGCACCGTGCATACGGGTGAGCGTGCTGGGCCCCGTCCGGCTGGAGGTGAACGGTGCCGCCGTACGCCTCACCCCGCTGACCGCCCGGCTGCTGGCCCGGCTGGTCGCCGCCGACGGCGAGGCCGTCACCGCGCGCCGGCTGTACGCGGACGTCTGGCAGCCGACCGTGGAACTGCCGCACCAGGACCTGCGCAACCGCAACGAGGTGCAAAAACGCATCCTGGAACTGCGGCGCGCGTTCGACCGGGCGGGCCCGGGACACGGCGCCCGGATCGTGCGCACCGACCGGCTGCCGACCGCGCGCGGCGCCGAGAGCACCTACCGGCTCGACCTGTCCGACGACGAGCTGGACAGCGCCGAGTTCACGCGCCTGGTGGGCGACGCGCTGCGCGCGACACCGGCCCCGGCCGTCCGGCTGCTCACGGACGCCCTGCGGCTGTGGCGCGGCCGGCCGCTGGCCGAGGTGTGGGACGAGGAGTTCGCGCGCGCACCGGCGCTGCGGCTGACCCAGCTCAGGGAGACCGCGCTGCGCGAGCTCATCGCCGGTCACACCGCACTGGGCCGCTACGACCTCGCCCTGCCGGTGGCCGAACAGACCGCCCGGGAACGGCCGGAGGACCCCGAGGCCGCCGCCGTCCTCGCCCGTCTCAACGCCCGGCTGCGCGAGCGGCACGGCGACGAACTGCTGCGCCACACCCTGCGCGGGCTGCGGGTGGACGTCGTCGTGGTGCGCGGCGACCTGTTCGACCAGGAGGACGCCAACCTGGTCGTGGGGTTCTCCGACACCTTCGACACCTCCACCGACGACATCGTCATCAGCCGGGAGAGCGTGCAGGGCCAGCTGGTCGACCGCCTCTTCGAGGGCCGGCACCGGCTGCTGGACGAGCACCTGCGCCGCGGGCTGAGGGAGGTCACCCCGCTGGCCACCGAGAGCGTCCGGGCCAAGCCGCGCGGCCGGCGCACCCGCTACCCGGTCGGCACCGCCGTGCCGGTCCCGGTCGGCAAACGCCGGGTCTTCGCCCTCGCCTACTCCCGGCTGGGCAACGACCTGCGCGCCCGCTCCGCCCCGGCCGACCTGCGGCTGAGCCTGGAACGCCTGTGGCCGTCGGTCGCCCTGCACGGCCTGTTCAAACCGGTGGCGGTACCGCTGATCGGTGCCGGCCTGTCCCGCCTCGTCGAACTCGACCACACCCAGCTGCTGACGCTGATCGTCGAGACCTTCACCGACAGCCTGCGCCAGGACCCGGCCGTCTGCCCCGAGCTGCGGATCGTCGTCCGGGACGAGGAGCTGGAGCGGACCGACCTCTCGGCGGTGGAGGCGTTCCTGCGCGGTGCGGACGAGCGGGGCCCGGCACTGCCGCCGACCGGCCCGGACTGACCTGTTCACACCCCCAGCAAAGCGCCGCACCCGCTTCCGCCGACAGCCACCGTCCGCTTCCGGAACGCTTCCGGGCCGCACCCGCCGTCGCCGGGGCGGAAACCGGCGGGTACGGAAACCGCCGAGCGGCGGGTGAAGCGGGGCCCCGGTGGTCAGGATGGAGGCATGGGATTCCATGTCGACTCCGAGGCCGGGCGGCTGCGCCGCGTCATCCTGCACCGGCCGGATCTGGAGCTCAAAAGGCTCACCCCCAGCAACAAGGACGCCCTGCTCTTCGACGACGTGCTCTGGGTGCGCCGGGCGCGCGCCGAGCACGACGGGTTCGCCGACGTACTGCGCGACCGCGGGGTCGAGGTCCACCTCTTCGGGGACCTGCTCGCCGAGACCCTGGCGCTGCCCGAGGCCCGCGCGCTCGTCCTGGACCGGGTCTTCGACGAGAAGGAGTACGGCCCCCTCGCCACCGACCACCTGCGCGCCGCCTTCGACCGGATGACCCCGGGCGAGCTGGCCGAGGCCCTGGTCGGCGGGATGACCAAGCGGGAGTTCCTGGCGGCCCACGCGGAGCCGATCTCGGTCCGCTTCCACGCCATGGAGCTGGACGACTTCCTGCTGCGCCCGCTGCCCAACCACCTGTTCACCCGGGACACCTCGGCGTGGATCTACGACGGCGTCTCCATCAACGCCATGAGATGGCCCGCCCGGCAGCGGGAGACCGTCCACTTCGAGGCGATCTACCGCCACCACCCGCTGTTCCGTGACGAAACGTTCCACGTGTGGTCGCGGGGGCAGGCGGACTACCCCTCCACCATCGAGGGCGGTGACGTCCTGGTGATCGGCAACGGTGCCGTCCTGATCGGCATGAGCGAGCGCACCACCCCGCAGGCCGTGGAGATGCTGGCGCACAAGCTGTTCGCGGCCGGCTCGGCGCGCACGATCGTCGCGCTGGACATGCCCAAGCGGCGCGCCTTCATGCACCTGGACACGGTGATGACCATGGTCGACGGCGACACCTTCACCCAGTACGCCGGCCTGGGCATGCTCCGCTCGTACACCATCGAGGCGGGCGACGGCGAACGCGAGCTGAAGGTCACCGACCACCCGCCGGAGCACATGCACCGGGCGATCGCCGCCGCCCTCGGCCTGGGCGAGATCCGGGTGCTGACCGCCACGCAGGACGTGCACGCGGCCGAACGCGAGCAGTGGGACGACGGCTGCAACGTCCTCGCCGTCGAGCCCGGGGTCGTCGTCGCCTACGAGCGGAACTCCACCACCAACACGCACTTGCGCAAGCAGGGCATCGAGGTGATCGAGATCCCGGGCAGCGAGCTCGGCCGGGGCCGGGGCGGCCCGCGGTGCATGAGCTGCCCCGTGGAGCGGGACCCCGTATAAGATCGCATATAAATGTGAAGGATCGTATAGACTTCCACTGTCCCTCGTAGTCCACACCTCTGGAGCGCCCCGACATGGCGACAGTCCCGACCGCCCTCGCCGGCCGCCACTTCCTCAAGGAGCTGGACTTCACCGAGGAGGAGTTCCGCGGCCTGGTCGAGCTGGCCGCCGAGCTGAAGGCCGCCAAGAAGGCCGGGGCCGAGACCCGGTACCTGCGGGGCCGCAACATCGCGCTGATCTTCGAGAAGACCTCGACGCGCACCCGCTGCGCGTTCGAGGTCGCCGCGGCCGACCAGGGCGCCCACACCACCTACCTCGACCCGGTCGGCTCGCAGATCGGGCACAAGGAGTCCGTGAAGGACACCGCCCGCGTGCTGGGCCGGATGTACGACGCGATCGAGTACCGGGGCGACAGCCAGGCCAAGGTCGAGGAGCTGGCCGCGTACGCCGGTGTGCCCGTCTACAACGGCCTCACCGACGACTGGCACCCCACCCAGATGCTCGCCGACGTGCTCACCATGACCGAGCACAGCGCCAAGCCGCTGCGGAAGATCGCCTTCGCCTACCTCGGGGACGCCCGCTTCAACATGGGCAACTCCTACCTGGTCACCGGCGCCCTGCTCGGCATGGACGTACGGATCGTCGCCCCGAAGAGCTACTGGCCCGCCCAGGAGATCGTCGACCGCGCCCGCGAGCTGGCCGCCGCCAGCGGCGCCCGCGTCACCCTCACCGAGGACGTCGCCGAGGGCGTCCTGGGCGCCGACTTCGTCGCCACCGACGTCTGGGTCTCCATGGGCGAACCCAAGGAGGTCTGGAGCGAGCGGATCGCGGCCCTGGCCCCGTACGCCGTGACCATGGACGTCCTGCGCGCCACCGGCAACCCGGACGTGAAGTTCCTGCACTGCCTGCCGGCCTTCCACGACCTCGGCACCGCCGTGGGACAGCAGATCCACGAGGCCCACGGCCTGGCATCGCTGGAGGTGACGGACGAGGTCTTCGAGTCCGCCCACTCGGTCGTCTTCGACGAGGCCGAGAACCGGCTGCACACCATCAAGGCGGTGCTGGTGGCCACACTCGCCCGGGAAAGCCTTGCCTGACCCGCCTCACCAGGCCTTATCCTGACCGGCGGCCCGGAACCACCCCTTCCGCTGCCGTCGCCGCGCCCCTACGACGGGCGCCCGCACCACCAGAAACGAGCACCACCCGCATGCCCGCTCCCCGCATCAAGTCCCCGCACCTGCTCGTCGCCGAATCCGGAGCCGACCGCGAGGGACACGGCCTGAAGCGCACCATGGGCCTCTTCCAGCTCATCTGCTTCGGCGTCGGCGCCATCGTCGGCACCGGCATCTTCGTCGGCCTCTCCGACTCCGTCGCCCAGGCCGGCCCGGCCGTCGTCGTCTCCTTCGTGCTGGCCGCGATCACCTGCGTCTTCACCGCCCTCTCCTTCGCCGAGCTGGGCGGCGCGATCCCGGTCTCCGGCTCCTCGTACTCCTTCGCCTACGCGGGCCTCGGCGAGTCCACCGCCTTCCTCGTCGGCTGGTGCCTGCTGCTGGAGTACGGCATCTCCATCTCGGCCGTCGCGGTCGGCTGGAGCCAGTACGTCAACGAGCTGCTGCACAGCCTCACCGGCCTCCAGCTGCCGGCGGCGCTCTCCGCCGGCCCCGGCGACGGCGGCATCGTCAACCTCCCCGCCGTGATCGTCATCGCCCTGGCCTCCGTGCTGCTGGTGCGCGGGGTGCGCGAGAGCGCCCGGGCCACGGCCGCCATGGCCGCCGTGAAGCTCGCCATCCTGCTCGCCTTCTGCGCCGTCGGCTACAGCGCCTTCAAGGACGGCAACCTCACCCCGTTCTCCCCGGCCGGCCTCGGCGGCATCGGCGCCGGCACCACCGCCGCGTTCTTCTCCTACATCGGCTTCGACGCGATCACCACCGCCGGCGAGGAGGCGAAGAACCCGCGCCGGGACGTCCCCGTCGCGATCCTCGTCTGCATGGGCCTGGTCACCCTGCTGTACTGCGCGGTCGCCTTCGCCGCGATCGGCGCCATCGGCGGCGACCAGGTCGCCGGCCGCCCCGCCGCGCTCTCCTACGTCGTCAACGAGGTCACCGGTTCCGCCCTCGGCGGCGGGGTCGTCGCCTTCGGCGCGGTCGTCGCCATCGCCTCCGTGGTCCTCGCCGTGATGTACGGCCAGACCCGCATCCTGATGTCGATGTCCCGGGACGGCCTGATCCCGCGCGTCTTCGAGAAGGTCTCCCCGCGGACCTCCACCCCGGTCGCCGGCACGCTGATCGTCGCGGTCGTCTTCGCCGTCCCCGCGGCCTTCGCCTCCCTCGACGCCGTGATGAACCTGTGCACCATCGGCACGCTGGCCGTCATGGCCGTCGTCAACATCACGGTGATCGCCCTGCGCCGCCGCGAACCGGGCCTCGCCCGCAGCTTCCGGGTGCCGCTGTACCCGGTGGCCCCGCTGCTCGGCGTCGGCTTCTGCCTGTACCTGATGTACGAGACCGGCTGGCGGACCTGGCTCCAGTTCGCCGTGTTCCTCGCGGTGGGCCTGCTGGTCTACGGCGCCTACGGCCGCCGGCACTCCACGCTGGCCCGGCCGCCGGCCGCCGAGGTCACACCGGCCGGCGCTGAGCGGGAACCACAGGCAGTCTGAACCACACCGCCTTGCCCGACGCGGTGGGGCGGTGCCCGCAGGACGAGCTGAGGGCGCGGATCAGCAGCAGCCCGCGCCCGCCCTCCTGCCAGACGTCGGGCTCCTCCAGCACGGGCCGGGTCAGCTGGCCCGGCGGCGCCGGGTCCGGGTCGTGCACCTCGACCTGGCAGCCGGTCGGCTGCAACTCCACCACCAGCTCGATCGGCCCGCGCCCGGCGGTGTGCTCCACCGCGTTGGCCACCAGTTCGGCCGTGAGCAGTTCCGCCGTGTCGCAGTCGGCCACGTGCTCCACCTCGGTGAGAGCCGAGCGCACCAGAGCACGCGCCACCGGCACCGCCGCGGCGGTGTGCGGCAGCGCGATGCGCCAGGAGGCCGATTCGGCAGGGCGTTCGTGCAAGGCGAGTCCGTTCATGGAGCAGGCTGTCCTGCTTTCGACTGTAGGAATGGTACGGGCCCGGCCACCGCGGACGGTCGGGGGGCTTCGCCCGGAACCTCCCGGCCCCGGTACCGGGCGGCTTACCCAGGCGGGCGGCCGGTCTCGCCCGCCGGGGCCCACTGTTACGCCGCTGTCGACAACCGGTGACCGACGTGACCGAAAACAGCCGGTCGGAACGGCGTGTGTCGCGCCCACGTGACGACAGTCACAAACAAGTGATAACTTCGTGGGACAGAGCAACGTACGGCACCGCCGCGCTAGGAGGCCGCACGTCATGAGTCCCTTCACCGGCTCCGCCGCCCGCACCGCCGACTGGACGCACCTGCGGGTCCGGATCACCGACGGGGTGGCCACCGTCACCCTCGCCCGGCCCGCGAAACTCAACGCCCTCACCTTCGGCGCCTACGCCGACCTGCGCGACCTGCTCGCCGAGCTGTCCCGGGAGCGCTCGGTGCGCGCCCTGGTCCTGGCCGGCGAGGGCCGCGGCTTCTGCTCCGGCGGTGACGTGGACGAGATCATCGGCGCCACGCTGGCCATGGACACGGCGCAGCTGCTCGACTTCAACCGGATGACCGGCCAGGTCGTCCGGGCGATCCGGGAGTGCCCGTTCCCGGTGATCGCCGCGGTGCACGGCGTGGCGGCGGGCGCCGGGGCCGTCCTCGCCCTGGCGGCCGACTTCCGCGTCGCGGACCCCTCGGCCCGGTTCGCCTTCCTCTTCACCCGGGTCGGCCTGTCCGGCGGCGACATGGGCGCGGCCTACCTGCTGCCCCGGGTCGTCGGTCTCGGCCACGCCACCCGGCTCCTCATGCTCGGCGACCCGGTCCGGGCCCCCGAGGCCGAGCGCATCGGCCTGATCAGCGAGCTCACGGAGGAGGGCCGGGCCGACGAGGCCGCCGCCGCGCTGGCCCGCCGGCTGGCCGACGGCCCCGCCCTGGCGTACGCCCAGACGAAGGCGTTGCTGACCGCCGAGCTGGACATGCCGCTGGCCGCCTCGGTCGAACTCGACGCCTCCACCCAGGCCCTGCTGATGAACGGCGAGGACTACGCGGAGTTCCACGCGGCCTTCACGGAGAAGCGCCCGCCGAAGTGGCGGGGGAGGTGAGGTGCCGGTGCGTGTGGCGATCATCGGCGGAGGCCCCGGCGGGCTCTACGCCGCCGCCCTGCTGAAGCGCCTCGACCCGGCCCGCCACGTCACCGTCTGGGAACGCAACGCCCCCGACGAGACCTTCGGCTTCGGGGTGGTCCTCTCCGACGAGACCCTCGGCGGCATAGAACACGCCGACCCGGTCGTCTACGAGGCGCTGCGGCAGGACTTCGTCCGCTGGGACGACATCGACATAGTGCACCGGGGCACACGCCACCGCTCCGGCGGCCACGGCTTCGCCGCGCTGGGCCGGCACCGGCTCCTGGCCATCCTGCACGAACGCTGCCGCTCACTGGGCGTGGAGCTGCGGTTCTCCACCGAGGCGCCGCCCGTCGACCGGCTCGCGGCGGACCACGACCTCGTCATCGCCGCCGACGGTGTCCACAGCAGCACCCGCGACACCTGCTCCGCCGTGTTCCGCCCCCGGGTGGCCGCACACCGTTGCCGCTACATCTGGCTCGCCGCCGACTTCGCCTTCGACGCCTTCCGCTTCGAGATCGCCGAGACCGAGCACGGCGTGATGCAACTGCACGGCTACCCCTACGCGGCGGACGCCTCCACTGTCATCGTCGAGATGCGCGAGGAGGTCTGGCGGGCGGCCGGCCTCGACGAACTCGACGCGCAGGAGTCGGTGGCGCGCTGCGCCAAGATCTTCGCCGACGCGCTCCGCGGACGCCCCCTGCGCTCCGGCACGTCCGCCTGGACCACCTTCCGTACGGTCGTCAACGACCGCTGGTCGCACGGCAACGTCGTGCTGCTGGGCGACGCCGCGCACACCGCCCACTTCTCCATCGGCTCCGGCACCAAGCTCGCCGTGGAGGACGCCCTCGCGCTGGCCGCCTGCCTCGCGGAACAGGACCCCCTGGAGCGGGCCCTCGCGGCCTACGAGGAGGAGCGCAAGCCCGTGGTCGCCTCCACCCAGCGGGCCGCCCGGGCCAGCCTGGAGTGGTTCGAGAACCTGCCCCTGTACCTCGGCCAGCGGCCCCGCCAGTTCGCCTTCAACCTGCTCACCCGCAGCCGCCGGGTCACCCACGGCAACCTGCGGCTGCGCGACTCCCGCTTCACCGAGTCCGTGGAGCGCGAGTTCGGCTGCCCGCCCGGCACACCGCCGATGTTCACGCCGTTCCGGCTGCGCGGCCTGACCCTGCGCAACCGGGTCGTCGTCTCACCGATGGACATGTACTCCGCCACCGACGGCGTCCCCGGCGACTTCCACCTCGTCCACCTGGGGGCCCGCGCCCTCGGCGGGGCCGGACTGGTGATGACCGAGATGGTGTGCGTCAGCGCGGAGGGCCGGATCACCCCCGGCTGCGCCGGCCTCTACACCGGCCGGCAGGCCGAGGCGTGGCGCCGGGTCACCGACTTCGTGCACCGCCAGTCCCCGGGCACCGCGATCGGCGTCCAGCTCGGCCACTCCGGCCGCAAGGGCTCCACGAAGGTGATGTGGGAGGGCATGGACGAGCCGCTGCCCACCGGCAACTGGCCCCTCGTCGCCGCCTCCCCGCTGCCGTACCGGCCGGGCGGCCAGATCCCGCGCGAGCTGTCCCGCGCCCAGCTCACCGACCTGCGCGAGCAGTTCGCCGCCGCGGCCTGGCGGGCCGCGCGGGCCGGCTTCGACCTGCTCGAACTGCACTGCGCCCACGGCTATCTGCTCTCCGGCTTCCTCTCCCCGCTCACCAACCGGCGCACCGACGCCTACGGCGGCTCGCTGGAGCGGCGGCTGCGGTTCCCGCTGGAGGTCTTCGACGCCGTACGGGGGGTGTGGCCGGCCGAGCGGCCGATGACCGTCCGGATATCGGCCACCGACTGGGCCGAGGGCGGGACGAGTGCCGAGGACGCCGTCGAGATCGCGCGCGCCTTCGCCGCGCACGGCGCCGACGCCGTCGACGTGTCCACCGGGCAGGTGGTGGCTGAGGAGCGGCCGGAGTTCGGGCGGTCGTACCAGACGCCGTTCGCCGACCGGATCCGGCACGAGGTCCGCATCCCGGTGATCGCGGTTGGCGCGATCTCCTCCTGGGACGACGTCAACTCGCTGATCCTGGCGGGCCGTACGGACCTGTGCGCGCTGGCCCGGCCGCACCTGTACGACCCGCACTGGACCCTGCACGCGGCGGTCGAGCAGGGCTACGAGGGCCCCGGCGCCGTCTGGCCCGCCCCCTACCGGGCCGGCAGCAGGCGCCCGCAGACCGGCCGCACGGACGCCCCGAAACCGCGCCTGTCGCTCGGCGGCTGAGGCACCGCGCCGGGCTCGGGGCCCGCCTCACACCCCCGCGAACACGGCCCCCGCGTCCCGCAGCCGTTCGTGCAGGCCGCGGAAGACCTCCGCCGAGCGGACCCCGGGCCAGTCGGCCGGGAGGAGGCGGGTGGGCAGGCCCGGGTCGCTGTAGGGCAGGTGGCGCCAGGAGTCGAGGGCGAGGAGGTAGTCGTGGTACGCCTCCTCGGGCGGGGTGTCGGCTCGCTCCTCCCAGGCGTGCAGGACCGGCGCGTGCGCGTCCAGGAAGCGCTCGTGCTCCTTGGCGATCGCCGCCAGGTCCCACCAGCGGGCCACCGCCTCGGCCGTGGCCGCGAACCCCAGGTGCTCGCCGCGGAAGAAGTCCACGTACGGATCCAGGCGCAGCCGGCGCAGGGTGTGCTCGGTCTCCTCGTACAGACGGGCCGGGGCGATCCACACCCCCGGGGCCGCCGTACCGAAGCCCAGGCCGGCCAGCCGGGAGCGCAGCACATGCCGCTTCTGCCGCTCCGACTCCGGGACCGAGAACACCGCGAGCACCCAGCCCTCGTCCGCGACGGGCGCGCCCGCGTAGATGCGCCGGTCGCCGTCGTCCAGCAACTGGCGGGCCTCTTCGGAGAGTTCGTACCCGGCGGCGCCGGACTCCGTGCGGGCGGGCCGCAGCAGCCCGCGCCGTTTGAGCCGGGACACCGAGGAACGCACGGACGGCGCGTCCACGCCGACGGCGGCCAGGAGCCGGATCAGCTCGGCGACGGGCACCGGGCCGGGCATGAAGCGGCCGTACGCGCCGTAGAGCGTGACGATGAGGGACCTGGGGGCGTGCTGCTCGGACACGTTGATCATTTTAGGTCGTCGGCATCACTGCTGGTCACCTTCGGTGCGCAGCAGGAACCGCTGGAGTTTGCCGGTGGCCGTGCGGGGCAGCGCGTCGAGGAAGACGAACGCGCGCGGGCATTTGTACGGTGCCAGCTCGGCGGTGAGGAAGGCGCGCAGCGCCTCCGGGTCGCGCCGGGCGCCCGCGCGCAGCACCGTGTAGGCCACCACCACCTGGCCGCGGGCCGCGTCGGGACGGCCGACGACCGCCGTCTCGGCCACGTCCGGATGACGCATCAGCGCCTCCTCCACCTCCGGTCCGGCGATGTTGTACCCGGCCGAGATGATCATGTCGTCGGCGCGGGCCACATAGCGGAAGTAGCCGTCGGCCTCGCGTATGTAGGTGTCGCCGGTGATGTTCCAGCCGCCCCGGACGTACTCCCGCTGCCGCGGGTCGGCGAGGTAGCGGCAGCCGACCGGGCCGCGCACGGCCAGCAGCCCGGGCTCGCCGTCGGGCACCGGCTCGCCGTCGGCGTCCTGGACGCGCGCCTGCCAGCCCGGCACCGGCACGCCCGTGCTGCCGGGCCGGATCCGCTCGTCGGCGGCGGAGAGGAAGATGTGCAGCAGCTCGGTGGCCCCGATGCCGTTGATGATGCGCAGGCCCGTGCGATCGTGCCAGGCCCGCCAGGTGGCCGCGGGCAGGTTCTCGCCGGCCGAGACGCAGCGCCTGAGGGACGTCAGGTCGTGCCGGTCCACCTCCTCCAGCATGGCGCGGTAGGCGGTCGGCGCGGTGAAGAGGACCGAGACGCGGTGCTCGGCGATCGCGGGCAGCAGCTGGCGCGGGCCCGCGTGCTCCAGCAGCAGGGCGCTCGCCCCGGCCCGCAGGGGGAAGATCACCAGCCCGCCGAGACCGAAGGTGAAGCCCAGCGGGGGACTGCCGGCGAAGACATCGTCCTCATGGGGGCGCAACACATGCCGCGAGAAGGTGTCGGCTGTCGCCAGCACATCGCGGTGGAAGTGCATGCACCCTTTCGGGCGACCCGTCGTGCCGGAGGTGAACGCGATCAGGGCGACGTCGTCGGCCGCGGTGTCCACCGCCGGGTAGGGGCCCGCGGGCGCCGGGCGGCGCAGCAGGTCGTCGGGTGTGTCACCGCCGTACGTCGTGATGCACAGCCCGGGCACCGAGGCCTTCGCCAGGTCGTCCACCACCCGGATGTCGCACAGCGCATGACCCACCCGGGCGATCCCGCACAGGGTCGCCAGCTCGTGCGGGCGCTGCTGGGCCAGCACGGTGACCGCGACCGCGCCCGCCTTCAGCACCGCCAGCCAGCAGGCGGCGAGCCAGGGCGTGGTGGGGCCGCGCAGCAGCACCCGGTTGCCCGGGACCACGCCCAGGGAGCCGGTGAGCAGGTGCGCGATCCGGTCGACCCGCGCGCGCAGCTCGCCGTAGGTCCAGACGGCGCCGTCCGGGGTGCGGAACACCGGGCGGGCCGGGTCGGCGTGGTCCAGGAGCTCCGCGGCGCAGTTCAGCCGATCGGGGTAGCGCAGTTCCGGCAGGTCGAACCGCAGCTCGGGCCACTCGTGCGGCGGGGGCAGATGGTCGCGCGCGAACGTGTCCACGTGGGCCGAGAGATGCATGGCGGTCCGCCCCCTTGCCGTGACAGATGTCCGGGACAGATGTCCGAACGGGCTACCTGGTGGGCTCGCGCCTTGAGCGTATCGTGTTGGTGACGGCAGTCAACTGCACGCGATAACGTCAGGAGGCGGGGTGCGGCGGGGGGCGCGGACCCGCCCCGGCACGTGACCCCGGAGGGAGGACCGGCCGTGTCCGCATTCTCGCTCGGACCCGAGCAGACCGCCTGGTGTGCCGAGCTGCGCGAGCTGGCCGCCCGGCGGCTGCGCCCGCTCGCCGACCGGGGCGCTCCCGGCCGCGTCAACCGGCCGCTCCTCGCCGAACTCGGCCGACTGGGCCTGCTCGCGCGGCTGTTCGCCGCCGGCGCGCTGGACCTGTGCCTGATGCGGGAGTCCCTCGCCCAGGCCTGCACCGAGGCCGAGACCGCGCTCGCCCTGCAGGGCCTGGGCGCCCACCCGGTGCACGCCCACGGCACCCCGGACCAGCGCGCACGCTGGCTGCCCCGGGTCGCCGACGGCAGCGCGGTCGCCGCCTTCGCGCTGAGCGAGCCCGGCGCCGGATCGGACGCGGCGGCGCTGGCCCTCGCGGCCGACCCGGACGGCGACGGCTGGCGGCTCACCGGCGCCAAGTGCTGGATCTCCAACGCCCCCGAGGCCGACTTCTACACCGTCTTCGCCCGCACCACACCGGGCGCCGGCGCGCGCGGGGTGACCGCCTTCCTGGTCCCGGCCGACCGGCCCGGACTCACCGGCAGCGCCCTGGAGATGATCTCGCCGCACCCCATCGGCGCCCTGGACTTCGACGCCGTGCCCGTCACCGCCGCCGACGTGCTCGGCGCACCCGACCGCGGTTTCGCCGTCGCCATGGGCACCCTCAACCTCTTCCGCCCCAGTGTCGGCGCCTTCGCGGTCGGCATGGCGCAGGCCGCGCTGGACGCCACCGTCGGCCACACCCGCCGGCGCGAGGCGTTCCACGGCAGGCTGATGGACCTTCAGGCCGTCTCCCACCAGGTCGCCGAGATGGCCCTGCGCACCGAGGCGGCCCGGCTGATGGTGTACGCGGCCGCGGCGGCGTACGACGCGGGAGCCGCCGACGTCCCCCGGCGCGCCGCGATGGCCAAGCTGCTCGCCACCGAGACCGCGCAGTACGTCGTCGACACCGCCGTCCAGCTGCACGGCGCCCGTGCCCTGCGCCGCGGCCACCTCCTGGAACACCTCTACCGCGAGGTGCGCGCGCCCCGCATCTACGAGGGCGCCAGCGAGGTGCAACGAGGCATCATCGCCAAGGAGTTGTACGCCGCCGCACCCGAGGAGGACCGGTGACGACCGAGCGCGTCAACCCGCCCGGGCTGGCCCCGCCCACGGGCTTCTCGCACGCCGTCGTCGCGGCCGGCTCCCGCGTGGTGTTCCTCGCGGGCCAGACCGCCCTCGACGGCGACGGCAGGATCACCGGCGAGACGCTGCCCGAGCAGTTCGAGAAGGCCCTCGGCAACCTCCTCGCCGCGCTGCGCGCGGCCGGCGGCACCCCCGCCGACCTCGCCCGGGTCACCGTCTACGCCACCGACGTCGCCGCGTACCGCGCCCACGCCGCCCGGCTCGGCCGGATCTGGCGGGACGCGGCGGGCCGTGACTACCCCGCGATGGCCGTCGTGCAGGTCGTACGGCTGTGGGACGAGCGGGCGCTGGTGGAGCTGGACGGGTTCGCCGTACTGCCTTAGGGCCTGCCGCCCGGATCGCGCCGGCCCCGTCCGTACGACGGCCCCCGGTTCCGCCGGCGCCCCGGGGGTGTTCCCGTGTGACCGGGCCGGACGGCCCGGTGACGCGCCACCGATGGGGTGACGGTCACGTCCGGCGGCCCGGCCGCCCGGTACGAGTGGACACCTCGATCTCCAGGAACCGGGAGGTACCCCATGCCCCTACGACCCGCCCTCGCCACGGCCGTCGGCGCCGCCGCGCTGCTGTGCGCCGCCGTCGGCCCGGCCGCCGCCGGCCCCTCGGAGCTGATCACCGTCGACCCCGTCGGCCGGCTGGCGTCCGACGGCACGGTGACGCTGTCCGGCACCTACCGCTGCACCGCCGGCACCGGGCCGGTGCTCGTCAGCTCGTCGGTCAGCCAGGACGACCCCGGCCTCCGGCACGGCATCGGCGGCAGCGTCGCCCGGTGCGACGGCGCCGACCACCGGTGGGAGCACTCCGGCACGGCCTCGCCGGAGGTGCTGAAGGCGGGGGCGGCGCAGGTGGAGGCCACCCTGACGGAGCTGCGCCCCTCCGGCGTCCTGCTGCTGCCGTCCTTCCACGCGGTGTCGCACCGGGACATCGAACTCGTTCTGCCCGGCACGTCCCCGTCGTCGGCCAAGGCGTCGGGCAAGCCGGCGAAGGCGCAGGGCAAGCCGGCGAAGGCGTCGGGCAAGTCCGCGAAGGCGTCGGGCAAGGCCCCGGCCGAGCGGGCCGCGAAGGCTCAGGGCAAGCCGTCGGTCAAGGCGTCGGGCAAGCCGGCCAGGGCACAGGGCAAGTAGTCGGCGACGGCCCCGCGTGCGCTGACACCGCCGGCCGCGCCCGCGTCCCCCGCCTCAGGCGCGGCCGGTTCCGTCCCGGTCCGGCAGGGCCGTCCTCCGCCGGACCACCGGGGCGTCCGGCCGGCGCAGGGCGGCCACGAACTTGTAGCGGGACCCCCGGTACACCGAGCGCACCCACTCCACGGGCGAGCCGTGGGCGTCCCGCGAGTGCCGGGACAGCAGCAGCATCGGCAGCCCCACGTCGGTGGCGAGCAACTGCGCCTCGCGCGGGGTCGACAAGGAGGTCTCGATGGTCTCGTCGGCCTCGGCGAGATGGACGCCGTACACCTCGGCGAGCGCCGTGTAGAGCGAGGGGTACGTGGCCAGGGACCGGCGCAGGCCGGGGAAGCGCCGTACGGACAGGTGGGTCGTCTCGATCGCCATCGGGTCGCCGCTGGCCAGCCGCAGCCGCTCGATGCGCAGCACCTTCTCGCCGATCCCGATGCCGAGCAGGCCGGCCAGCTTCTCGTCCGCGGGCACCTCCCCGATGTCCAGCATCTGCGAGGCCGGGGTGAGGCCCTGGGCGCGCATGTCCTCGGTGTGCGAGGTGAGCTGGAGCGTGCGGTACAGCTTGGGCTGGGCGACGAAGGTGCCCTTGCCCTGGATCCGGTCGAGCCGGCCCTCGCCGACGAGCTCCTGGAGCGCCTGCCGGACGGTGGTCCGCGAGGTGTCGAACCGGACGGCGAGCAGGCGTTCCGCGGGCATGGCCGAGCCGGGCTGCAGCGCCTCGGCCATGCTGAGCAGTTGCTGCTTGATCCGGTAGTACTTCGGCACGCGCGCGGTGCGGCCGGACGCCCCCCTGTGCGGCTGGGCGCTGCTGACGTCGGTGGTCATGCCTGCCTTCCCGGCTGTGTCGATGGGCTCCCGTTATAGCGACCAACTGCCCTATGGTCTAGTCCAAATGAACGCTCCGGGCGAATGGGACGGAATGCGGACGGGCGCCCTCCGGTGACTTTCTCGTAACGGCCGCGACCGGCTTCCCGAACCACCCTTGACACTCCAAAAGGTCTAGGCCAAGCTCCACCGTACTGGTCTACACCATTAGTGGCCAGGTCCCGAGCCCTACGTGCAACAGCGTCGTACGCAGGTCACCGCCGAGGGCGTGGGGGGTTAGTGGCATCCCTGAGGAGGGTGGCGTGAAGCGCAAGCTTGCGGCCGCGATCGTGATCGCGGGCATGATGGTCTCCGTGTCGGCGTGCGGCGGGGACGACGGCGACGACAGCGGCAAGAACGCGGGACCGGACAGCTTCAAGGGCCAGACCCTGACGGTCTGGGCGATGGACGGCTCCACGCCGGACCAGTGGGTCAAGGACGTCACGGCCGCGTTCGAGAAGAAGACCGGCGCCAAGCTGAAGTTCGAGACGCAGAAGTGGGACGGGATCCAGCAGAAGATCACCACCGCCCTGTCCGAGTCCACCCCGCCGGACGTGCTGGAGGTCGGCAACACCCAGACCCCGGCCTACGCGGCCACCGGCGGCCTCGCCGACCTGAGCGACCTGAAGAAGGAGATAGGCGCCGACTGGACGCCGTCGGTCTCGCAGTCCTCCGTCTACGACGGCAAGCAGTACGCGGCCCCCTGGTACTTCGCCAACCGCGTCGTCATCTACAACAAGAAGATCTGGGCGCAGGCCGGCATCAAGGACACCCCGAAGACCCGGGACGAGTTCATCAAGGACCTGGAGGCCATCGACAAGAAGACCGACGCCGAGCCGATCTACCTGCCCGGCCAGAACTGGTACTTCTTCGACGGCCTGACCATCGGCCAGGGCGCCGACCTGGTGAAGAAGGACGGCGACACGTACGTCTCCAACCTCGGTGACCCCAAGGTCGCCAAGGCCATGGAGATCTACAAGAAGTACGCCTCCTACTCCAAGGCGCCCAAGGACAAGGACGAGGCCACCCCGCAGCAGGCCGAGGTCTTCGCCAAGGGCAAGACCGGCGCGTTCATCGGCATGGGCTGGGAAGCCGGTACGGCCGTCCAGGCCAACAAGGCCATCGAGAAGGACCTCGGCTACTTCACCATCCCCGGTGAGACCGCCGGCAAGCCCGAGGGCGTCTTCCTCGGCGGCTCCAACCTCGCCGTCGCCGAGGGCAGCAAGAAGCAGGCCCTGGCCAAGGAGTTCCTGAAGATCGCCCTGTCCGACCAGTACGAGGGCGAACTGGCCAAGCTCAACGGCGTCATCCCGAACAAGCAGTCCCTGGAGTCCAACCTCAAGGGCAACGCCGTCGCCGAGGCCGCCGCCCCCGGCGCCGCCGTCGGTGGCACCACCCCGCTGATCCCCGAGTGGGGCGCGGTGGAGAACAACCCGAACCCGATCAAGTCCTACATGACGGCCGTGCTGAACGGTAAGTCCCCGGCGGACGCCGCCAAGCAGGTCGAGGGCGAGATCAACAAGCGCCTGGCCCAGCAGAACTGATGACCGCGCCGGGGGCGCCGTGCGCGCGCCCCCGGCTCACCTGTGTCGTCCGTACGGCCACGGAAGAGATGGCAACTCATGTCAGTGCAGACCGAAGGCACGGACACGGCCGGCAAGCCCGCTGTCCGCAAGGCCCGGGTGCCGGCCCCGCCGCGCGGTGACAGCCGCGCCGCCGGCGCCCCGTCCCGGCGCCGCGCCACCGCCCCCTACCTGCTCCTGCTGCCCGCGCTGCTGGCCACCGTGGTGCTGCTCGGCTGGCCCCTGGTGAAGAACGGCATGCTGTCGTTCCAGAACCTCAATCCGCGCCAGCTCATCCAGCACCTCACCGAGTGGAACGGCGTCGACAACTACCGGGAGGTGCTGAGCGGCGGCGACTTCTGGCACGTCGTCGAGCGCTCCGTCGTCTTCACCGCCGTCAACGTCGCACTGATCATGGTGATCGGCACCCTGGTCGGCCTGCTGCTGGCCCGGCTCGGCGCGAAGATGCGGCTGCTGCTCATGGTGGGCCTCGTCCTCGCCTGGGCCATGCCGGTCATCGCGGCCACCACCGTCTACCAGTGGCTGTTCGCCCAGCGCTTCGGCGTCGTCAACTGGGTGCTGGACAAGCTCGGCTGGCACTCGATGGCCGACCACAACTGGCTGCAGACCCAGTTCTCCACCTTCGCCGTGATCACCCTGCTCCTGGTCTGGCAGTCCATACCCTTCGTGGCGATCAACCTCTACGCGGCCACCACCACGATCCCCAGGGAACTGTACGAGGCCGCCTCCCTGGACGGCGCCGGAGCCTGGAAGGGCTTCACCTCGGTGACCCTGCCCTTCCTGCGGCCCTTCCTGTACGCCACGACCTTCCTCGAAGTCATCTGGATCTTCAAGGCGTTCCCGCAGATCTTCGCGATGAACGAGGGCGGCCCCGACCACCTCACCGAGACCCTGCCGATCTACGCCTACGTCGAGGGCGTCGGCAACCAGCACTTCGGAGTCGGCGCCGCCATCTCCTTCCTGACCATCCTGGTCCTGCTCGTCATCACCTCGTACTACCTGCGCATGGTGCTCAAGCAAGAGGAGGACGAGCTGTGAAGCGCTCGCTCTTCGGCCGCTTCTGGCCCAACGCGACCGCCGTCGTCCTCTTCGTCGGCTTCGTGTTCCCCGTGTACTGGATGTTCGCCACGGCCTTCAAGCCGACCGGCGACATCATCGCCGACGACCCGGTGTGGTTCCCGACGAACGCCACCCTCGACCACTTCGAGAAGGCCGTCGACGCCGACCACTTCTGGACCCTGGTCGTCAACTCCGTCACCGTCACGATCCTGTCGGTCGTCTTCTCGCTCGTCATCGCCCTGTTCGCCGCCTTCGCCCTCGCGCGGATGCGGTTCAAGGGCCGGCGCGGCCTCATCGTGACGTTCATGCTGGCGCAGATGGCCCCCTGGGAGGTCATGATCATCGCCATCTACATGATCGTCCGGGACAACGACATGCTCAACAGCCTCGTCCCGCTCACCGTCTTCTACACGGTGATGGTGCTCCCGCTGACCCTCCTCACGCTGCGCGGCTACGTCGCCGCCGTGCCCAAGGAGCTGGAGGAGTCGGCGATGATCGACGGCTGCACCCGCACCCAGGCCTTCATCAAGGTGATCTTCCCGCTGCTCGCGCCCGGTCTGATGGCGACCTCGCTGTTCGGCTTCGTCACCGCCTGGAACGAGTTCCCGCTCGTCCTGATCCTCAACAAGGACATCGAGAAGCAGACCCTGCCGCTGTGGCTGTCCCAGTTCCAGACCGCCTTCGGCGACGACTGGGGCGCCACCATGGCCGCCTCGTCCCTGTTCGCGCTGCCCATCCTGATCCTCTTCATCTTCCTGCAACGCAAGGCTGTCAGCGGTCTCACCGACGGCGCCGTGAAGGGATGACGCCCCGATGACCACCATCGCCTCCACCGCGTCCGGCAGCGGCTCCGCCGCGGGCGACACCCTCGCCCGGGACGCCCTCGCGGTGCTGCAGCCGGGGTTCGACGGCACCACCGCCCCGGACTGGGTGCGCCGCCGCATCGGCGAGGGCCTCGCCTCCGTCGCCCTGTTCGGCCGCAACGTCGTCAGCGAGGAGCAGGTCACCGCGCTCACCGGGCAGCTGCGTGCCGAGCGTGACGACCTGCTGGTCGCCATCGACGAGGAGAGCGGCGACGTCACCCGCCTCGACGTGCGCACCGGCTCCTCCTTCCCCGGCAACCACGCCCTCGGCGCCGTCGACGACCCCGGTCTCACCCGGGCCGTCTCCCGCGAGCTGGGCCGGCGCCTGGCCGCCTGCGGCGTCACCTTCGACTGGGCGCCCTCCGCCGACGTCAACGCCAACCCCGACAACCCCGTCATCGGCGTCCGCTCCTTCGGCGCGAGCCCCGACCTGGTGGCCCGGCACACCGCTGCTTGGGTGGAGGGCCTGCAGTCCACCGGCGTCGCCGCCTGCACCAAGCACTTCCCCGGCCACGGCGACACCAACGTCGACTCCCACCACGCCGTCCCCCGCATCGACGTCGACGCCGACACCCTGTACGCGCGCGAACTGCCCCCGTTCCGCGCGGCGATCGCCGCCGGCACCCGGGCGGTCATGAGCGCGCACATCCTCGTGCCGGCGCTCGACCCGGACCGCCCCGGCACCCTGTCCCGGCGCGTCCTCACCGAGCTGCTGCGCGGCGAACTCGGCTACCAGGGCCTGATCGTCACCGACGGCATGGAGATGCGCGCCATCTCCGGCACCTACGGCCTGGAGCACGGCGTGGTCCTCGCCCTCGCGGCCGGCGCCGACGCCATCTGCGTGGGCGGCGGACTGTGCGACGAGGGCACCGTGCTGAAGCTGCGGGACGCGCTCGTGGCCGCCGTGCGCTCCGGGGAACTGCCCGAAGAGCGGCTCGCCGACGCCGCGGCCCGGGTCCGCGACCTGGCCGCCTGGACCGTCGCGGCCCGCGGCGACGCGGCGAGGACCCCGGCCGACCCGGAGATCGGCCTGGTCGCGGCCCGCCGCGCGCTGACCGTGACCCGCGCGGGCGCCGCCGCACCGGTCACCGCACCGGTGTACGTCGCCCAGTTCAACCCGGCCCCGAACATCGCCGTCGGCGACCAGACCCCGTGGGGCGTCGCCGCCGAGCTGGAGCGGCTGCTGCCCGGCACCGCCTCCGGCTCCTTCACCGGCGAGGGTGCCGGTGCGGCCGTCCTCGCCGCGGCCGGGGGCCGCCGGATCGTCGCCGTGGTCCGCGACGAGCACCGGCACGACTGGATGCGCTCCGCGCTCGACACCCTGCTCGCCGCCCGGCCCGACACCGTCGTGGTCGAGATGGGCCTGCCGCAGGCCCCGCCGCGCGGCGCCCTGCACATCGCCACCTACGGCGCCGCCCGGGTCTGCGGTGCGGCGGCTGCGGAAGCCGTCGTCGCGGGCTGACTCACCGGCTCACCGGCCGCCCGCCGCAGCGGGCGGCCCGCTCGCTCTTGCTCTTTTCCCGGATCTCCACCGCACTCTGTGTTCCAGTTCCAGAGGAATCGCATGCAGACGCCCCACCCGTACCTGCACCGCGCGGCGACCGGCCGCCCCTACTTCAGCACCGACGGCGAGACCTACCTCGCCCCGACCCCCCTGCGCGACCTGGAGAAGACCCAGCCACTGCGCGTCCTGTCCGAGGACGACTTCGCCTTCTGGCAGACCTACGGCTACGTCGTCGTACGCGAGGCCGTCACGCCCGGCGAGGCCAAGGAACTCCTCGACTTCGCCTGGGAGTTCCAGGGACTCGACCCCGACAACCCCGACACCTGGTACGAGGAACCGGAGTTCCGCTCCGAACTCGACCGGCACCTCTACATCTACGGCTTCGTCGAGGCCTACCACCACCAGCTCCTCTGGAACAGCCGGCAGAGCCGGCGCGTCCACGACGCCTTCGCCGACGTCTGGGACAGCCCGGAGCTGTGGGTCACCCTGGACCGCCTCAACCTCAACCCGCCCAACGTCCGCACCCGCTCCCGCTCCCTGATCGAACCCACCGACGAGGGCTTCGACATCGAGCTGCACTGGGACGTCGACACCACCCTCGCCGTGCTGCCGCAGCGCGTTCAGGGCATCATCGCGCTCACCGACACCCGCCCCGAACTGGGCGGCTTCCAGTGCGCGCCCGAACTCTTCCGCCGCTTCGAGGAGTGGCGCCTCGCCCAGCCGCCCGGCCGCGACCCGGTCCGCCCGCACATCGACCGCGCCGAGTTCCCGGTGGTGCGCCCCGACCTCCAGGCCGGCGACCTGCTGATCTTCAACGGGCTGCTCGCCCACGGCGTGGCGCCCAACCTCTCCGACAACGCTGTCCGAGCCGTCCAGTACCTGTCGATGATGCCCGCGCTGGAGGAGCACACGGCCCTGCGCGACTCCCGCGTCGAGTCCTGGCGCACCCTCGCCACCCCCGACTGGAACGCCACCCTGCTCGGCGACGCCCGCAGGCCCGAAGCCCTCCGCTACGGCCCCGCCGAACTCGACGACCTGGGGCGCAGGCTGCTCGGCCTCGACTCCTGGGCCGCCGCGGAAGGTGCCCGGTGAACCGCGTCTGCCTCACCCTGCCCACCAACCGGGCGTGCTCCGCCACCCTCACCGCCCTGCACGCCGAGGCAACGTACGCGGCCCGGCACTTCGGCGCCGACGTCCAGCTGCTGATCCTGGACTCCGCCGACACCGCGACCCGTGCCGAGCACACCCGCACGGTCACCGCGCTGCTCCCGGAGCCGGGTGTGACCGTGCACCACCTCGACGAGGAGGCCCAGCGGCACTTCCTGCGCCGGGTCGTCCGGAAGGCCGGCCTGCCCGAGCCGGAGCGCCTGCTCCGCCTGATGCTGCCGCCCGCCGTCTCCTACGGCGCCTGCACCAACCGCGCCTTCCTGCTGGCCGCCGCCCTCGGCTGCGACTCGGTGCACCGCCGCGACTCCGACAGCGCCTACCAACGCCACGCCGGACAGCCGGTGTTCCCCGTCCACCACGAGCTGCCCTGGCTGGGCCGCCCCGCCGCCGAGGCCTCGGCCGCCGTCACCCGCACCGACCTCGACCCGGCACTGGCCCACCGTCCGGTCTCCCTGGCCGGCGCCTCCTTCATCGGCGAACTCTCCGTCGACATCGGGGAGATACGACGCCTGGACGAGGCCGTCTACCACGACGTGGTCGGTCTCTGGGCCCCCGGCGACTGGCCCGAGGACCGCACCCGCGCGCTGGTCGCGGAGTCCTTCACCGGCGCGGGCACCGCCCCCTTCACCGGCGACCACGCGACCCTCACCCTGGTCGACCCCATGCGCGTCGACATGTGCAACATCGCCTTCGACCGGGCGGTGTACGAACGCGTCCCCCTCCCGCCCGCCACCGACACCATCGGCAGCGACTACTTCCTCCTCCACCTCGTCCACGACGCGGGCCTGCCCGGCATCCTGCACAACCGCCACATCGAGAACTTCCACACCCCCGAACGCCGCACCGACACCGGCTTCCCCGCCTACCAGCGCCGCTTCGTGAAGTTCCTCCTCTCGATGCTCTACTTCCACGACGTGTACGACCGGATGGCGGCCGAGGGCGCGGGGCTGCTGGACGAGCGGCAGCGGGTCCGGCCCGACCGGATCGTGGAGTTCCTCCGCGAGAGCACGGGTCTGGACCGTGCCGAGAACGTCTGGCGCCTGGACCGCATCGATACGGCGTACCGCAAACTGGGTGGCCGCTATGCGGACTTCGCGGAACAACTGGGCCTGCAGCGGGGCCAGTTACTCGACCAGGCCGAGCAGGACACCGCATCCTTCGCCGACCTGGTCGAGGCCTGGCCCGCGCTGGTGGAAGCGGCCCGCACATGAGCACCCCGAAGGGGCGCGAGGAACGGCGCGACCAGCCACGACGGACCGGTGCCGTCGCCACGGACCGCCTCCGCTACGACCTCACCGGCATAGAGCGCCAACACGCCACCCTGCTCGAAGAACTGCCCGGCACCCACATCCGCTTCGCACTCAAGGCCTGCCCGGTCGACGAAGTCCTCCGCACCCTGGCCGCCGCGGGCGCCGGCTTCGACGCCGCGAGCCCCGCCGAGATCGAGCAGGCCCTGCACGCCGGCGCACACCCCGACCACATCCACTACGGCAACACGGTCAAGTCGGACCACGACATCGCCGAGGCCCACCGCCTGGGTGTCCGCACGTTCGCCACCGACAGCGTCGAGGACGTCACCGCCATCGCCGCGCACGCGCCCCGCGCCCGCGTCTTCTGCCGCCTCGCCACCAGCGGGGAGGGCGCTCTGTGGGGCCTGAACCGCAAGTTCGGCTGCACCCCGGAGGACGCCGTCCGCGTCCTGGGCGCGGCCCGTGACGCCGGCCTCGTCCCGGCCGGCCTGTCCGTGCACGTCGGCTCCCAGCAGATGACCGTCGAGGCCTGGCAGCAGGCCGTGGACACCCTCGCCGGGACGCTCGTGGCGCTGGCCGGGCGGGGGATCGTACCCGACCACGTGAACCTCGGCGGCGGGCTGCCCGCGCTCGGCTACCTCGACCGGCGCGGCACCCCTCTCGACCCGCCGCTGGACAAGATCTTCACCGTGCTCCGCGAGGGCATGGAACACCTGACCGCGCTGGCCGCCGCCCCGCTCGACTTCGTGCTGGAGCCCGGGCGTCACCTGGTCGCCGACCACGGTGTGATCCACGCCCACGTGGTCCGGCTGACCGGACGGACGCAACCGGACGGCGGGCCTGCCCGCTGGCTGTACCTGAGCGTGGGCAAGTTCAACGGCCTGTACGAGATGGACCAGGTGACCCACCCGCTGGTCTTCCCGGGGCGGGAGAACGAGGAGCACGTCCCCGCGGTCGTCGCCGGACCCACCTGCGACAGCGACGACGCCTACGGCGCCGGCCGGCACCCGGTGCCCGTCCCGGCGTCCCTCGCCTCCGGCGACCCGGTCCGCATCCTCTCCGCCGGCGCCTACGCCGGCAGCTACATGACCCGGGGTTTCAACGGCATCCGCCCGCTGCCGACCGTGTGCACCCGCGGCCAGGAAGGACACCACTGACATGACAGGCCTCGTACGGGGCATCACCGAGGCCGACTGGCCCCAGGTCGCCGCCCTGGAGGCCGGGGCGTACGCGGACACCTCGCTCACGGAGGGGGAGGCCGGCCTGCGGTCCCGCGCCCCGGCCGGCACCAGCTTCGTCCTGGACCTCGACGGCCGGATCGCCGGCTACGTCCTCGCCCTGCCCTACCGGCGGTTCCACTGTCCCGACCTGACCCGCCCGGAGCGGGCCGCCCACCACAGCGTCAACCTCCACCTGCACGACCTGGTCGTCAGCGCGCCCCTGCGCCGCCGGGGCCTGGGCACCCGTCTGGTCCGGCACCTCACGGACGCGGCCCGCGCCCGGGGCTTCGCGACCATGTCGCTGATCGCGGTCGCCGGCAAGGAGCCCTTCTGGCGGGCCAACGGTTACCGGCCTCATCCGGAGGCACGGGTGCCGGCCGGCTACGGCAGCGGCGCGGTGTACATGTCGGCGCAGGTCGCCGTGGTCCGGAAGGCGAGCTGATGACCGCACCCTCCTTCCGGCGCGCCAAGTGGTCGATCGCCGCGCTGTTCTGCTTCCTCGGCTTCCAGTACGGCACCTGGATCTCCCGGCTGCCCGCGCTGAAGACCCGGCTGGACCTGGGCGCGGGCGAGGTGGGTCTGCTGCTGATGGCCTGCGGGGCCGGCGCGGCCGCCTCCTTCCCGCTGGTCGCCGCCCTGATGCGGCGGCTCGGCTCGCGGCTGCTGTCCCTCGCCTCCGCCGCGGCCCTGATCGCCGTACTGGCCGCTCTGTCCGCCGTACCGGACTTCCCGCTCGCGCTGCTCGCCGTGTGCGCCGACGGAGTCGCGGTCGGCTGCCTCAACGTCGCCATGAACGCGCAGGGCGCCGCACTGGAGCGCGCCCACGGACGGACCGCCATGTCCCAGCTGCACGCCACGTTCAGCGCCGGGCTGCTCGCCGCCGCCCTGCTGACCTCCGGCGTCACCACCGTGACCGCGTCCGTCCCGGCCCACTTCGCCGTCGCCGGCGCCCTGTTGCTGCTCCTGCTCGGCGGCGCCCGCCCGGGCCTGCTGCCGCCCGAGGAGGAGGGCCCGGCCGGTGCGGGGGAGCCGAAGCGGCGCGCCCGTCGCGGCCTGCCCACCGGCACGACCCTCCTCCTGGGCTGCGCCATGGCGTTCGGCACCGTCACCGAGGGCGCCATGAACGACTGGTCGACGCTCTACCTGAAGGACGTCGTCGAGGCCTCGGCGGCCGTCGCCCCGCTCGGCATCGCGGTCGTCTCCGTGATGATGCTGCTGGCCCGGCTGTGCGCGGACCGCTGGCGCACCCGCTGGGGCGACGGGCGCGTGGTGCGCACCGGCAGCGCGGTGGCCGCGGCGGGCCTGGCCCTCGCCCTGCTCGCCGGGGGAGTGGTGCCCACGCTGCTCGGCTTCGCCTGCGTCGGCCTGGGCGCGGCCGCCGTCACCCCGTGCGTGTACGTGGCGGCGGCCGGCCGCGGCCCGGACGCGCTGGCGCTGGTCGCCGCGATGGGCACGACGGGCCTGCTGGCCGGCCCCGCGCTGATCGGCTTCGTGGCCGGCGCGGTGAACCTGACCGCGGGCATGGCCACGGTGGCGGCCTCCGCGCTGATCGTCACGGCGACCGCCTTCCGCATCCCGTGGCGCGCCCGCACCCCGGCGCCGGTGACCTGATCAGCCCGCGGTCGGCGCGGCCAGCCGCGCCAGGTAGGCGTGGAACTCGCTCAGGTCGCCGCCCTCGCTGGAGGCGGCGTACAGCGTCCCGTCGGGGGTGGTGGACAGCTGGTCGACCATCTCGCCCTTGACGAGGGAGCCGGCCGCCTCCCACCTGGCGCCGGTCCAGCGGACCAGCTTCGGCGCCCCGCTCAGGCCGGCGTACACCTGGCCGCCGTAGTACGCGAACGAGGACACGGCGGCCGGGGTGTCCCTGCGGGTCCATGCCGTTCCGTCCCAGTGGCTCACCCGGGAGCCGGAGGCGACCCACACGTCGTCCGGTCCGTTGCTGATCACCTCCCGCAGCATGGTGTCCTCCCCGGAGACCCGGGGGACGGCGACCTCCGCCCAGCGTGTGCCGTCGTAGTGCAGGACGAGCCCCTGGAAACGGCCGCTCACCTCGCGGTAGCCGGACGCCCAGACGTCGGTCTCCGAGTTGACGTCGACGGCATCCAACTGGCCCTGGATGCCGGTGAACTTCGTGGTGTTCCAGCCGCTGCCGTTCCAGTGGGTCACCATCGGGTACCAGTTGGTGCCCGTCCCGCGGTAGTTGCCCACCGCCCACACGCTGTTCCTGCCGGCCGCCTGGGCGTCGAGCGCCTCGGCGTTCCTCGGGTCGGGGTTGAGGTTGGACGTCCACGTGGTGCCGTCGTAGTGGTTGAACCGGTAGGAGCCGGTCGTCGTGTTCTTGCTGCCGAAGACCCACAGGTCGGTGGGTCCGGTGCCGGCCAGCGCGCCGGCCTGGACGTCGGCGGGCATCGTCACCTGCTTCCAGGTGGTGCCGGTCCGCTGCCACAGTTTCGGCGCGTAGGTGCACTCCCCGGTGCAGTGGTCCATGGTCCTGGCGTAGGCGTTCTGACCGTCGAACGGCAGCAGCGACACCCGTGCGTTGGTGGTGGGCACGGTCAGCGGTTCCCAGGTCGGCGTCGCCGCGCTCGCGGGCGAGGTGGCGAGGGCCAGACCGGCCGCGGAGGCGGCGACGAGCACGAGGGCGGCGCGCCGGCCGCCCGGAGTCCGAGTGAACATGATGCTCCAGTGGCGATGTCTGCGGGTGGATGCGGCCGCGCCGACATCGTGCAGGGGGCACCTATGAAGCGTCTATGCGGGGGGCCGCGGACCGCGAGGCCGGGCCCCGACCGGGTGGGCGGGCGTCACGATCTTCGGCGCCGGCCCGGCTCCCGGGACGTGGACCTCTCCTCCCACGGGGTGTCCGTCCGGGTGGATTCCAGCAGGTCCTCGCCGTACAGGTCCTGCAGCCAGTTGGACTGGTAGATGGTGTCGAGGTAGCGCTCGCCGAGGTCGGGCGCGATGGCCACCGCGGTGAGGTCCCGGGTGCCGTGCCGGGCCAGCCAGCCCGTCGCGGCGCTGACCACCGACCCCGTGGAGCCGCCGAACAGGAAACCCCGCCTGGCCATGCGGTGACAGGTGCGGATGGTGTCGGCCTCCTCCACCCGGATCACCTCGTCCACGTACGACTCGTCGAGCAGCGGCGGGCGCATGCTCATGCCCAGGCCGGGGATCATGCGGCGGCCGGGCTCGCCGCCGAAGGCCACCGAGCCCACGCTGTCCACGGCGACGATCCGCACCGGCCGGTGCCACTCGCGGAAGTAGCGCGCGCAGCCCATCAGGGTCCCGGCGGTGCCCGTCCCGACGAACAGCACGTCCAGCTCCGGGAAGTGGCCGGCTATCTCCGGGGCGGTCGTACGGAAGTGGGCCCGCCAGTTCCCCGCGTTGGTGTACTGGCTGAGCCACACGTACCGTTCGTCGGAGGCGCACAGCGCGCGCACGTATTCGAGCCGTGTGCCCAGGAAGCCGCCGTTCCCGTCCAGGTCGGTCACCACGTGCACCTGGCTGCCGAGGGCCTCCATCAGCAGCTTGGTCGACAGGTTGCACCGGGGGTCCGTCACGCACAGGAACCGGTGGCCCTTGCTCGCGGCGATCACGCTCAGCGCGACGCCCAGGTTTCCGGACGAGGACTCGACGAGGATGGAGTCCGGCGTCAGGCGTCCGTCCCGTTCGGCGCTCTCCACCATCTCGTTCGCGGCCTTCAACTTGATGGAACCGGCGAAGTTGAAGCCCTCGCACTTGAGGTAGAGGCGGTATCCGAAGATCGACTCCAGGTCGACGAACAGACTGCCTTCGTTGAAGGCGTGGGGAGCGGAGATGACGGGCACGGCAGCCTCCTGGTGCCAGGGCTGAAGGGCGACGCCCTCAGCCGAACCGGCGCAGGTCGTGGAAGAAGTCGTCGACGAGGCGGAGTTCCCCCGCCCCGGCCACGCGGTCGTAGACGTACTTGCCGACGGCCAGGTCGAGGACGCCGAGGCCGAAGGGCGAGAAGATCACCGGCTGGTCCTGCGGCGGCGCGGCGCGGCCGAGCATCACGTCGTAGAGGGTGCCGTTGAGGAAGTCGCGGTTCCCGGTGCGCTGCTCGACCAGGTGCGGGGAGGTGTCGGCCTTCAGGCAGTGCTCGACGTCGTCCACGAAGTTCGCCGCGGTGAGCAGGATCTCGGGGGCGAGGTCGCGCAGCGACACGTGCAGGACCAGGGGGTTGTGCTCGAACCAGCCCGGGGCCGTGACGTGCGGCCGGCCCGCGACGGTGGCGAAGACCACCAGGTCGCTGGAGCGGACCAGGTCCTCGGCGCTGTCGTGGACGGTGATCCGCCCGCCGGCGCCGGCCTGGTGCAGGTAGCCGCGGAAGCCGGCGGTGCTGTCGGCGGACAGGTCGTGCACGCCGATCTCGTCGAAGGTCCAGCCGGTGCCGGCGAGGAAGGTGTGGATGTACCGGGCGATCAGGCCCGTGCCGAAGAAACCGACCCGGCGGGGCCTGGTCCGGGTGCGGCTGAGCCAGTCGGCGGCCAGCGCGGCGGAGGCCGCGGTCCGGGTCGCGCTGATGACGGAACTCTCCAGGCAGGCGAACGGGTAGCCCGTGTCGTGGTCGTTGAGGATCAGCACCGCGGAGGCCCGGGGCAGCCCGGCGTGCACGTTCTCGGGGAAGCTGGAGATCCACTTCACGCCGTCCACCTGCGTCGGGCCGCCGATGGAGGCGGGCAGCGCGATGATCCGGGCCGCGGGACGGTCGGGGAAGCGCAGGAAGTACGAGGGCGGGTTGACCGAGTCACCGGCACCGTGCAGCCGGTAGGTGGCCTCCACCAGCTCCACCAGTTCCCGCTCCCGCCCGGTCAGCGCCTGCTGCACCTGCCGGCCGGAGATCACCGCGAAGGTGGGCGCCGGGGCGGGCCGGGGCACGGCCGGCTGGGGGGACGTCGACAGCACGTGGGTCATCGCCGGCTCGCCTCCTCGGCCGGGCAGGAGTCGCCCAGGCGCCGCGGCTCGGCCATGCCGACCAGGACCCGCCGCTCCCCGGTGTACGGCTCCCTGCTGTGCGCGGTGCCGATGTTGTCCACGAGCATCAGGTCACCGGCCTGCCAGGGCTCACGCCGGGTGTGCTCCTCGTAGGTGGTGTTGAGGAGCTGGACGACGTCCTCGCCGATCGGACCGCCGTCGCCGTAGCGGGTGTTGAACGGCAGCGAGTCCGCGCCGTACTCGTCCACCAGGTACTCGCGGACCTCCGGGGCCAGCGTCCACTCGTTGAGGAAGGCGATCTGGTTGAACCAGCACCGCTCGCCGGTGCGCGGGTGTTCCACGACGGCGCGGCGGCGCTGCTCGGTGCGCAGGGAGCCGTCGGGCAGCCAGCGGAAGTCGATGGCGTTCGCGCGGCAGTACCGCTCGATCGCGTCGCGGTCCTCGGTGCCGAACGACTCCGCCAGCGACGCCCCGATCTCCTCGTTGTAGGTACGGGTCAGCAGCCAGCCCTCCTGCTCGAAGCGCTCCGTCAGCTCGGCGGGCAGCGCCTTGAGGACGTCGGCCGCGTCGGCCACCGCCGTCGCCCCGCCCTGCTCGGGCGGCGTCAGGCACGCGAACAGCAGCAGACCGGGCACCTCCAGCTGGTAGCTCAGCTCGTGGTGCATGCACATCGGCTGGTTGGCCGGCCACGGCGTCGAGGAGTACAGCCCCGGTCTGTGCGCCTCCCGCGGCGCGAACGCCTCCCGCTCCGGCATGAGTTCACCGGCCAGCCGCGCGAACACGGCACCGGCCTGGTCGGTGTCCTTCAGGCCGAGACCGCGCACGAGCAGCGCCCCGTGCTCGGTGACCTGCGCCCTGAGCGCCTCGCGGTAGCGGGCTGCCCAGGCGGCGGCGTCGTCCGGCGGATCGACCTGCAGCATCGCGGGTCTGTCCGGCCGCAGCTCCACGTCGAGCGGTGCTGCCAGGGAAGAGGACGGCATCTCGGTTTCCTTTCGGTCGCCCGTCGGATGGGGTACGGGCCTCAGGTGGAGGCCAGGGGGACGGCCGCGCTCAGCACGGCCCGCGCCGCCTCGGCCGGCCGCGTGCGCAGGAAGTAGTGGCCCCCGTCGGCCAGTTCGTGCAGGTCGACCTGCTCGGCCAGGAGCAGCCAGTCGCGGTGGCGCTCGCCGTGGCCGGCGGTGTGCGGGTCGTCGGCGGCGACGACCACCGACACCGGCGCGGACAGCCGCACCGGCGGCGGGTTCTCCAGGACCGCCTGGAACCAGCGGTGGGCGCCGACGCAGTCGTGCCGGTAGGCGGCCCCGATGTGCTCGGCGTGCCGCTCGTTGAGTTCGGCGAGTTCCGTGTAACCGCTGTCCGCGGTCAGCCGCGCCGCGACCTCCGCGTCGCTCGGGCCCGTCAGGTCGGCGACGGCGGCGCTGCGCTCGGCGGCGGTGCCGAGCAGCTGCGCGCCGAGGAACACCCGCGTCACCCGCACGCCCCGCTCCTGGAGCCTGCGGGCCGTCTCCAGGGCCGGTGCGGCGCCCGACGAGTGGCCCCACAGCATGACCCGGGACAGGCCGCGCGCCGCGATCTCGTCGGCGACCCGGCCGGCCACCTCCTCGATCGACGCGAACGGCTCGCGGTGGGCCGCCAGGTCGTGGCCGGGCAGGTCCACCGCCAGGACCGCGAGGCCGCTGCCCGCCAACTCGGCGGCCAAAGGCTGGTAGTTGACGGCGTTGCCGCCCGCGTACGGGAAGCAGACCAGCGCGCACTCCGGCGTACCGCCCGCCTCCGACAGGGGCTGGAGCAGCTCCGCGCGCCGCCGGCCGGCACCGTCGAGGAGGGCGGCCAGATCGGCGAGGACCGGGTGCCGGGTGATGTCCTTCAGGGAGACCGCCCGGTCCAGCGCGATGCTGAGTTTCACGGCCGTCAGGGAGGTGCCGCCGGAGTCGAAGAAGTGGTCCTTGCGGCCGATCCGGTGCTCGGGCACGCCCAGCAGCTCGGCCCAGGCCGCCGCCAGCCGCCGCTCGGCCGGGCTGAGCGCCTCCCGCCCGCCGCCGTCCCGCTCCGCGCCGTCCCGGTCCGCGGCCGGCCCGGTGTCGGCGGCCTGCGCGGTCAGTGCCTTGCGGTCGATCTTGCCGTTGGCGGTCAGCGGAAGGCTCTCCCGCCAGTGGAAGGCGGCGGGGACCATGTAGGCGGGCAGCGCCGCCGCCAGCGCCTCGCGCAGCGCCTCCGGCTCGTGACGCCGGCCGGTGTGGAAGGCGATCAGCTGCGTGTTCCCGCCGCCCCGCTCGGCCACGACCACCGCGCCGTCCCGCACCCCGTCCACCCGCAGCAGGGTGTTCTCGATCTCGCCGATCTCGATGCGGAAGCCGCGGATCTTGACCTGGCTGTCCCGGCGGCCGAGGAACTCCAGCTTGCCGCCGGGGTGCCAGCGGCCCCAGTCACCGCCCAGGTACAGCCGCTCCCCGGGCCGGTACGGGTCGGTCCGGTAGGCCTCCCGGGTCCGCTCGGGGTCGTTGACGTAGCCCCGGCCCACACAGACACCGGAGAACGCGATCAGCCCCGGGGCGCCCAGCGGCACCAGCGACAGCTGCTCGTCCACGACGTAGACGCGCACGTTGTTGACCGCACGGCCCAGCAGCACGCGGTCGGGCACGCCGTCCAGGACCTCGTGGTTGGTGTCGTCGGACGTCTCCGTCAGCCCGTAGGCGTTGAGCAGCCGGATGCCCGGCTGGAGCGCGAACCAGCGCTGGACCAGCTCCCGTTTCAGCGCCTCGCCGGTCACCGACACCCAGCGCAGGTCCGGCAGGTCCCGGGGGTGCTGTTCCAGGTACGAGACCACGACCTCCAGGTAGGAGGGCACCAGCTGGGTCACGGTGACCCGGCCGCGCACCAGCGTGTCCACGAACCGCTCCACGTCCACGACCACGTCCTGGCCGACCAGCAGGGTCCGCCCGCCGACCAGCAGCGCGGACACCAGCTGCCACAGCGAGATGTCGAAGCACTGCGGGGCCGTCTGCGCCACCACGGCCCCCTCGCCGATGCCCAGGTCGTCGATCTTGGCGTGGAGGTGGTTGAGCAGGCCCGCGTGCTCGCACATCGCGCCCTTCGGCTCGCCGGTGGAGCCGGAGGTGAAGTAGATGTAGGCCAGTTGACCGGGGTCGACCGGTACACCGGGGTCGTCGTCCGCGTGCGGCTCCGCGTACGCCGTCTCCACCGGCAGCTTCTCGATTCCGGGCAGGTCGGCCAGCGCCTGGTCGAGGGTCCCGGTGCCGCCCGACCCGGCGAGCACCAGCCGGCAGCCGGACCGCGACAACGTTGCCGCGATGCGGCCGGCCGGGAAGTGCGGCTCGATCGGCAGGTAGACCCCGCCCGCCTTGAACACCGCCAGCGTCGCCGCCAGCCAGTCCAGGTCCCGCTCGGTGACGACGGCGACCACGTCCTCCCGGCCCAGCCCCCGGGCCAGCAGCGCCCGGGCCAGCCGGTTGGCGCGCGCGTTCAGCTCCGCGTACGTCCACGCCTGCTCGCCGTGGACCGCGGCCACCGCCTGCGGATGCGCCCGTACCCGCCGCTCGAACAGCTCGTGCGCGCGGGCGTCCGGCAGCGGCCGGTGCGGTCCCGCCAGCCCTTCAAGCTGCTCGCGCACCTCCTCGGCCGACAGCAGGCTCTGCTGCGCGTGTTCGGCGTCCGGATCGGCCGCCATCAGCCGCAGCGCCTTCAGGTGGTAGCCGCCGATCCGCGCCGCGCTCCCGGCGTCCAGCGCGTCCGTGCGGTACCGCAGGCGCAGCAGCAGCCGGCCGCCCCGGTCGCACCAGCGCACGTGCAGCACCCCGTCCTCGGCGTGGGCCTCCTCGGCGCCCATGGGGCCGAACACCACCTCGTACGCCGGCTCGGTCACCCCCAGTTCGCGGGCGAGGCCGGCCACCGGGAACTCCCGGTGGGCCAGCACCGCGGCCTCGGCGCGCTCGGCGGCCGACACCAGCGCCCGCCAGGACCCCGGGGGGACGGTCAGGCGGCACGGCAGCGGCTCGCCGCGCACCCCGGCGGTGTACCCCGTCACCAGGTCCCGCTCGCCGGACAGCGCGGACAGCACCTTGGCGTGCGCCGCCAGCAGCACCGCGCTGACCGGCAGCCCCGACCGGCGGACCAGTCTGCGCACCGAGGCCGCCACGTCGTCCGGGACCGCCGTCTCCTGCTCGGCCGCTCCCGGCACCGGCGCCGGGGCCCACCGGGGTACGGCGGTGACACCGCCGGCGGTCAGCACCCGGCTCCAGAACTCCCGGTCCGTCTCCACGCGCGTGTCCATGGGATGGCCTTCCTCAACTCGTGGCAGCCGCAGGGGCGTCGGTCGTGCGCGGGGCCCGGCCGGGGCCGCCGGCCTCGGGCATGTCCACGGCCGGATTGCCGCCCCAGTGCGCGTTCGGGGGGACTTCCTCGCCTTTCATGAGGAAGGAATCGGCCGCCAGCACCGCGTCGTCGCCCATCGTCACGCCGTAGTGCACATGGGCGCCGACGCCCAGCGTGCAGCGCGCGCCGAGTGTGCTGTGGTCCGACTTGAACGTGCCGTCCTCCTGCGAGTGGCACTGGATCTTGGACCCGGCGTTGAGGATGCAGTCGTCCCCTATGGCGGCCAGGGTGCGTTCGGTGATGTAGCAGCCGTCGTCGAACACCCGGCGGCCGATGCGCACCCCCAGCAGCTTCCAGACCAGGGCCTTGAACGGAGTGCCGTTGAAGATGTTGAGATACTCGGTCGGCATCTTCCACACGCGCTCGTGCCACCAGAAAACCGGGTGGTAGATGGAACACAACTGGGGTGTGAGGCCGCGGAACGACGTCAGGCAGCGTTCCACGAGGATGTAGTACCCGGTGGAGAACGCGAGCGTCATGGCCAGGTACAGGGCGATCACCACGTGCCCGACCACGCCGTACAGGTCCACGGAGACCAGTCCGAACAGGGTGAGCGCGAAGACGAGGAGCCACCGCACGCTCAGCATCAGGGCCATCGTGCGCAGGTTGTAGCGGTTCTTCGCGGAGAGATGGCGGCGCAGTTCGTCGCCCTCGCGGAGATGGTCGAAGCTGGCGTCCCGGTCCACCGAGCGGGGAATCTCGAAACACGGCGAACCGAGCAGTCCCACGCCTTCCCGCACCTTGCCGTCGAGGGGAATCTGCACCTTGGTGGCGAGAAGGCAGTTCTCGCCCGTCCTGCCCCCCACGGGATAGGCGATGTTGTTGCCGAGGAAGTTGCGCGGCCCGATCGACACCCGGGACACCCGGAAGGACGTGCTGGAGTAATCGGCATTCATGACGGAGAGCCCGTCGGCCACCATGGTTCCGCTGCCGACCGTGACCAGGAACGGGGTCTCGTGCTGCACCTCGGTGCCGAAATTGGAGCCGGTCTGCTCCACCCGCGACAGGTCGTAGCCGAGCCCGCGGAGATAGTGCACGATGTACGAACTGTCGCCGAAGAGCCACGCGAAGAACTTCACGTTCGTGATGCGTGCCGCCGCCCGGTGCAGGCTGTAGTGGAACCCGTAGAGCGGATACACCCGGTCGGGTTTGACGAACAGGTCCAGCAGACGGGGAACGGTGTACAGGGCGACGAGGCCCAGGACGAGGAAGCCGGAGAACAGGGCCAGCGAGACGCCGAGCGCGTCCGGGATCAGTTCCGGCCGGGTCAGCACCGCCGTCTGCGGGTCGAGCCGCTTGCCGATCGCCGGGATCTCGGTGAACAGCATGTACACCCCGCCGAGGGTGAGCGGCAGGTACAGGACGTACGTCTGCAGCAGCGTGAGAGCACCGAACCAGACCCGGCGCGCGGTGCCGCACCTGGCCGGCGCGACCCGCAGGTAGTCGACCTGGGCGGGCTCCGCCGGGGAGCCGTGCCAGCGCTCGCCGTCCGGTACCGCCTGGCCCCTGTGCAGCGCGGAGGCATGGCCCAGCTGTGCACCGTCGCCCAGGGAGGTGTCGATGTCCAGGACGGTCTTCTCACCGACGTACACGTCCCGGCCCAGCGTCACCCGGCCGGTCTGGATCCGGCCCGCGTGGGCCCGGTAGCAGAGGAAGAACGACTCCTTGCGGATCACCGTCCCGGCGCCGATCGTCACCAGGTCGGTGCAGACCGGGACGGAGCGGGAGAGGATCGTGACGCCCTTGCCGACCCGTGCCCCCAGGGCCCGCAGGTACAGCACGTACAGGGGAGTTCCGACGAAGAACACCATCGGGTTCGCGTGCAGCAGCACCTTCACGAGCCAGAAGCGCAGGTACGCCGCTCCCCAGAGGGGGAACTCGCCGGGTTTCCAGCGGCCGACGAGCAGCCATTTCGCGATGACCGGAAAGACGCACAGGAGGGTGAAACCGATGCCGCCGAAGAGCAGCGACCGCACATAGATGCCGACGAAACCGGAACCCGCGGCGATCCACTCGTATCCTCGGGCGGTGACGAACCCCCAGACGAGGGAGTACACCAGGAAGATGAACAGCTGGGCCGCCCCGCACAGCAGATGCCGGACGCGGCTCACGGGCGTCACCGGAGCGGGCGGAGCCGTGGGCTCCGGCGAGGGCGCGGCCGGTTCGGCGGCAGCGGCCTGCACGAGGGCCGCCGTCAGGCTCCGGATCGTGGGATGCCGGTAGATGTCCCGCATGGACGGCGAGGGCAGATCCGGGTTCTTCCGCAGGCGCGCGCAGAACTGGGCCATCACCAGGGAGTTGGCACCGAGGTCGGTGAAGAAGTGGCTTTCGGCTGGAACGTGCTCGGACCCGGTGACCTCTGCCAGTGTCTCCGCGAGTTTCCGTTCGGTCCTCACCAGCGCGGAACCGGCGTCGCTCGACGTGACGGCAGGGTCGTCGGGCCGGGGTATGGGGACCTCGGAGGACTGCTCCACCATTACATCTCCTGAGGACGTACGGATCGCCGATGGCCAGCCGGACGGTTCCTGATCAGGAACGGCCGGTTTTCAGTGTGGCCAGGCGCACAGGAGGCTGCCACTTCGCACCGGTCCGCACGCGCGCTCGAAAACCCCGGCGGCTTTACGCCCCTTGGCCTCCGCGCCGGGCGGGGGCTGCCACGGCTCACCCGAACGGCGGCCCCCACACCGGGTGAGGGCCCCCGCTACCCGGGCAGGAACGGGCTGGGCCGGCCGTGCCGGGAGAGGCGCAGGGCGTCCCGGGCGCGGGTGGCGGCGACGAAGAGCTGGTTGCGGCTCTTGTTCAGCCCGCGCTCGTACCGCCGGGGGTCGGCCGTCGCGTACTTCTCGACGAGGGCCGTGCGCGGGAGGACGCCGTCGCTCGCGCCGACGACCGCGAGCTTCTGGTACTCCAGGCCCTTGAAGCGGTGCATGGTGCCGACGTGCACCTCGCCACCGCCCTGCGGGCCGTCCTCGGTGAGGGTCGCCGTGGTGATGCCGTGCCGGGTCTCCAGGTCCGCGGCGACCCGCCCGGCCATGTCGCCGTCGGCCACGCAGACGGCCATGGTGCCGCCGGGGTCGCGTACCGTGCCGCCCTCGGCCGGCCGGGTGATCTCCGGGCGCCACTGCTTCAGGGCGCCGGCGAGCCGCGCGATCCGAGGAAGGCGTGCAGGGCCTTGCGGGCGCCCTCGTCCGCGAGGCCGTACGTCGTGGACAGGTACCGGAGCAGGCTCTCCTTGAGGCTCTGCGCCTCCAGCGTGGGTCTCACGCGTCCGGCACCTCCCCGCGCTCCGGGTCCCAGCGGCCGGCGGCCACGGCCGCGTCGAGCCGCTGCCGGAAGAAGGCGTGCGCCTGACGCATCTCCCGTTCGCGGTCGGCCTTGCGGAAGGGAGCGGTGTAACCGTCGGGGACCGGCGTGCGGGCCGGGTTCGCGAGGTGGGCCTCCAGCCGCTGCCAGTCGTCGGGTCCCTGGCCCACACCGTGGGCGTGCTTGTCGGCGGCCAGCTGCCGGCCCGCCGCGTCGAACCACATCTGCCCCTCGCGGTCGGCGAGCAGGGTCAGACGGGCCCGGTAGGCCGCGATCAGACTGTCGGCGGACAGGCCCATCCACACGGCGACGAGGGCGTCGATCTCCGTCAGCGCGGCACGGCGCTCGTACTCGCTGCGCAACGGCGTGCCGGCCGACCACTTCTCCTCGACCGCGTTCAGCGGGGCGAGGCCGGGCCAGTCCCGCGCCCAGGGCTCACGCGTCCACTCCTCGGTGACACCGCGCTCCCACAGCGGCGCGTACGCGCGGGACAGGCAGTTCAGCCGTGCCGTCCGAAGCGCCAGCGCGGCCTGCAGGGGATGCCCCGGCCTCGGGGCGGGCAGGCGCTGGGCGTCGGCCTGGAGGATGTCCTTGATGCCGAAGACGCGCACCATGTAGTCGAGCGGGAGCGAGGCCCAGAACCCCGCGACCAGCAGCAGGTGCAGGTCACTGGTGAACGCGAGGCTCTCGACCGCGAAGACGTGCGTCGCCCCCGGGGGTACGACGGCCGCGTTCAGCACCCGCTCGGTCTTGCCGTCGTTGCGCCGCCGGAACGCCAGACGGTAGTGCCGGACGTGCGGAACACCCTGCCAGGGCTTCCACACGGCCGCTTTGGACTCGAACGCGGCCCGGTCCGAGACCCGGGCCATCTTCGTGGCCGGGACGAAGTCCTCGGGGATCGCGGTCAGGTCGATGCGCCTGCCGTTCGAGCTGAGCTCGGGATCCTCCTTGAAGAACGGGGTGCCCGGACCGAGGTGGGGCCCGTGCAGGACCACCTCGTCCCACGACTCGGGCCGCCCCGGAGCGAGGTCGATGAGCTTTCCGACGTCGGCCTTCTCGTGGTAGCCGGGACTCAGGCTGATCTCGTCGCCGCGCAGCCGTACCGGGTAGGCCGCCATCATGGCGACGGCCTGCTGCTCGCTCGTGGTGAGCGGGTACATGATCTCGGTCTCGTGGATCTGCAGGGTGCTGCTCTGCTGCTCGTGCCAGAGCGCCAGCAGATCGGGGGTGACACGGATGATGCGCGCCCTGTGCGGACGCGTGTCGAAACGCCCCTCGAACCTGATGCCCGGCTCCGGCCCGCTGCCGTCGTGGCGCAGCGACCGGGTGAGGACCTCCGCGCGGTACAGGTTGCTCAGGTGCAGGAAGTCGATGTCCTGCCGGGGGCCGTAGATGTTGGCGGCGAACTCCTTCTTGTCGCCGACCGGCCGCGGGAAGGCCCAGTTCGAGACGTTCACATAGGCGCCGTGCACCCGCAGCCGCCGATAGGCCTCGGCCCGGATGTGACGGGTCGCCGTGCCCTTGAGGTGTCCGTCGGGATGCACCAGCCCGATGGAGCCCGAGGTGCCGGAGTGGTCCCAGCACTGCACCACGAACCGCGGGTGGAGATGGGCCGAGGTACCGCTCAGGATCGGGTACGTGATCGGGCTGGCGTAGAAGTCGGCCAGGGCGGTGCCGTTGCAGGCGTCCCGCAGGACGGTCGCGCGCTGCTCCGGCACCTGGAGGACGGACGCCTTGATCTCGTCGGACCGGGCCTGGGTGAGGGATTCGTCCAGGGCGAGGAGCGGTTCGAACTCCGCGTAGCCGGCGTGGGAGTCCCACTTGCTCTCCACCCAGGGCGGGTTGCCCACCTGGAGGTCGAAGCCGCCCGCCTCCCCGGTGAAGACGCCCGCGAAGTCCAGTTCCCAGTGCAGGAAGCCCTGCTCCTCGGCGATGTCGCGGACGACCCGCATCCACGGGTAGCGGGTCTCGACCGCCTTGCGGGCGTCGTCCATGCCCATCTCGGCCTGGATCAGGTCCTCCAGGGCCGTCAGCTGCTCCAGGGAGTCGACCGCGCCGGCGAGGGTGCTCTCCGGCACCGGCCCGGTATCGAGCATGGACTCCAGGAAGGCGATCCAGTCGTCCAGGCCGGCGAGCGGGACGACGTCGCGCCGGCGGGCCGGCGGGCCGGCCCGCTTCGGCGCGGCGGGCGTACGGGTCCTGGGGACCTGCTTCTTCTCCACCAGCCCGGTGCCGTCGGCGGCACCGCCGAGGGAGATCCGGTCGCCGTCCACGGCGAACAGCAGACCGCTCTCCACGAAAAGGGGCGCGGACTCCGGCGCGGCCCGCCCGTCCCGCGCGGCCGGCCCGCCCCCGGAGGCCTGCCCGGCCACCGACGACAGCAGCCCCTCCAGGTCGGTGCCCGCGCCCGCCGCCACCACCGGCGCCGTGGCGTACTCGGCGTCCGTGCCGTCCAGCAGCCCCACCCTGTCCAACGGCCAGAACCACAGCGCGCACCAGGCGTCCATGACCTGCTTGAGCCGCCAGTACGGGGAGCCCTCCGCCTCGAACAGGTCCTGGAAGACCTGCTCCTTGGTCATCGGCAGGGTCCGGTCGGCGTTCTCCTTGTCGCGCCGCAGGAAGGCGTACTCCGCCGCGTCCTCCGGCCGGTCGGTGCCCCAGACGTCGATGGTGCGGGCGATCTCCCGCTCGCTGAGCTCCATGCGCTTGGCGACGAGCGTCCACAGGAACTCGACCCGGCGTGCCGCGGCCTGGAGCCGGGCGAGCTGGCTGCCCTTGCCGCCGGTGGTCCCGGGCTTGGCCTGGAGGCTCTTCTTCCACTCCTTGAGCCGCGCGGCCTGCGGCCCGGCGAGCCGGTCGACCAGCTTCTTCGCGTCGCCGCTCGCCCCCGCGGCCGCTCCCCAGCCGGGCGTCGGCAGCAGGAACTGGTGCACGGCCCCCTCGGGCAGCGGCTGGGGCGAGCCGTCCCCGGGCGCACGGAACGGCAGCTTCGTAGGCGTCCTGGCGCCGACGGTCCGCTCGTTCCTGACGCGGTCGGCCTCGTACACCGCCCGCCGGGCCCCTATCAGCGAGTTGCCGCGCCGCAGGTGCAGTCCGAACCAGGGCGCGCGCATCCCGGGGTGCATGGTGTTCAGCCAGAGCGAGACCTCGGCCAGCTCGACGCCGGTGGCGTTGAGGTCGATGCCGTAGGCGTTGTGCAGGGCGATGTACGCCTTCACCTTCTGCCGGGCGTCCAGTACCCGCGACGCGTCCAGGCTGACACCGAGCTCCTCCTGCCGGCGCTTGAGGTACTCCTCGGCCACCTGGTTGATCGCCTCGTTGAGGAACGCGCCGGAGCCGAGGGCCGGCTCGCAGATCGTGTAGCGCAGCAGCTCGCTCGCCCGGGTGCGGACCGGGCGGCCGTCGGCGTCCCTCTCCTGGTCGAGGCGGTGCCGGAGCGTCAGCTCGACGGTGACCTCGGTGAGGGACTCCGGGGTGTAGTACGAGGCGGACGTCTCGCGGTCACGGCCGGCCAGCCGGTAGACGAACCGGCCCGCCGGGTACTTCCTGGGCCCGCGCAGCCCCTGCTGCTCGGCGTCCTGGGCGGAGTGGACGACGTGCGTGTTCCCGGGGTAGTCGGGCAGCCGGTCGGCGGGCACGAGCCAGGAACCCTTCTCGGGGTCGCCGTACTGCTGGTCGCCCTTCCTCGCGCCCGGCTTGGCGACCTCGGCCAGCTCGTCGGGGGCGATGACGCCGGTGTAGGACATCAGGCCCTCGTAGACCGCGCCGAGCTGGTTGATGCCGAGGTTGCGGTACGAGATGAAGCCGCCCTGCCGGCCCCGCCGGCCGGCCTCCTTCAGGGTCAGCAGGCGCAGCACCTGGTGCAGGGCCTCGTTGCGCAGGCGCAGGTCCAGCCACCGGGGCGGTTCGTCCCCGTCCTCGTCGCAGCGGGGGTCGAGCACGCCGCGGCCGATGAGGGTGATGGCCTTCGGGTCGAACAGCTCGCTGCGCAGCGGCTCGAAGCGCAGGCCGCGTTCCTCGCTGCGCTCGCCGGCGGGCCCGTGGTCCTCCGGTTCGGTGCCGTGCGGGCGGTGACCGTAGTTGACCTTGTTGAACAGCACGTCGAGGGAGGCGTACAGGTGGAAGCCCCTGCGGCTGTCCTCGTCGACCAGCTTCCGCTCCCGTGCGACCAGCTCGCGCAGCCGGGCCACCGAGTAGCCGGCCTCGTAGGTGGAGTCGTCGGAGGGCAGGATGCCCAGCTCGGGGCGGGCCTCCGCGTAGAGCAGGAACAGGATGCGGTACAGGTAGCGCAGGGACTCACGGGTGAGCTGCTTGGCGAACGGGCCCTTCTTCGGGTCCTCGATCCGCCGCGGCTCGACCCCCGCCTCGCGCAGCCGCAGCAGCACCTCGTTGGCGATGATCTCGACCGAGCGCTGGAGTCCCTTGCGCAGATCGGAGTTGACGCCGACGGCGCTGTCCCGGGAGGCCTTCAGCAGGGCGTCGATGCGCGGGCCCTTGCCGTCCGCGCGGGGCGCCAGCATGTCGTGCGAGAACAGGGCGGCCAGCAGGGCGAGTTCGCCCGTCTTCGCCGTGTCGTTGCGGGCGAGGGCCGCGTCCAGACCCGCGGCCAGGTAGCGGCCTTCGGCCCAGGAGCCGCGGTTGGCGAGGACGAGCACACCGCCGCAGAGCAGCAGGACGAAGCGGGGCGCGTCCCCGCCGGCCCCGTGCAGTTCGCTCTGGAAGAGCCAGCCGGCCAGCTTCTCGCCCGTTTCGAGGAGACCGCCCGCGGTCTTCAGGGGGTGGAGCAGCCGTCCGCCCTGTTCCGGGTCGAGGGCGCCGTCGAGGGAGTCGGTCCAGCCGCAGTCGAGCGCGACGATGCCGTCCCCGTGCCACGCGGCCCGCAGCTCGTGGTCCCGGCCCGCGTGGTGCACGGTGAGCGGCCCGGCCGGCCCGCCGTAGCCGAGGGCGCCGAGGACGGCGGTGTGCCAGGCGGTGAGGCGCTCGGCCCACTCCCCGGCCAGGTCGTCGTGCGTGCTGCCCGGCTCCTGCCGCCGGGCGCGGGAGGCGAGGAAGGGCCGTACGGCCGCCGTGTACTCGCCGCGCAGCCGCGGCAGGAGCTCCCGGGGGGTGGGCCGCGGGTCGTGCGGGTCGGTCTCCCGGCCGGTCCACCGGGCGAACAGGCCCTCCTCACCGGCCCTGGTGTTCTTGAGGGTGTTCTCCAGCTCCTCGCTGAAGTAGTGGGCGGAGAGGTACTCGCCCCGGTTGGCGAAGGAGTCGTAGGTGTAGCTCATCGCGCGGACTCCTCGGCGGGGGCGGCGGACGGGGCGGGGGAGTGGAGCGGTTCGAGCACGCCGAGCACCCGCAGCATCGGGTCGCCCGCGGTGCGCAGGCGGCGTACCAGGTCACGGCGGCGGGCGGCGGTGTCGTACACCTCCCGGCGGCGGCGCTGCCGGTTGCCGGCGGCCGTCAGGGCGTCCTGCTCCCACGCCCGCACCCGCTCCTCGTACGGGGCGAGGCAGGAGTCGACCTGCCGGTCGTAGTCGGCGCGGCGCTCCCGCAGGTGGGTCTCGGCCGCGTCGACGGCCGCGGGGACGAGCGACTGGAGCAGGCCGGGCGCCAGCGGCCTGTCGCGGCCGGGCATGCCGGGGCCGACCCCGCAGGCGGCGAGGAAGGCCGCGTCCATGCGCCACACCCGCGGGCCGGCGCCGGCGAGGCCGGTGACGGCCATCCACTCCACGACCGTCGGCTTGCCCGCCGCGTTGGAGTAGACGCCCTGGAGCAGGTAGACCGGGCCGGTGAGCGCGGCCGGCAGGGCGGCGTCGATCCGGGCGGCCCGGGCGGCGTCGGGCCGGTGGGCGAGGACGAACGCCTCGTCGTACCGGAGCTTCGCGAGGACCTTGTCCGTCAGCCAGTCGAGCACCGGGTGGATGTCGGAGACGTAGGACACGTTGGGCCACTGCGAGGTGGGCCGGTCGCTCCCGCCCTGCCGGGCGTCGCGGGCCGCCTCCAGCCGCTCGGCGGCGTACTGCTTGTCGAAGGTGAGGCGCAGCGTGCCGTCGTACCCGGGCGTCGTGAGGATCCGCTCCTGCTCCAGGTACGACTTCGGCAGCTCACGGAACCGGTACTGCAGGTCGTCGGGCGGAGTGAACTCGATCCGGCCGCCCGCCGTCTCGGGCCGCCAGTTCAGCGCGGCACGCTCGGCCGGCGGGTGGATGAGGTCCATCGCCGCGTGGAAGTACGCCCTGGTGTCGGCGAACACACGGGGTACGTCGGCCACGGGCACCGGGGCGGTGCCGGTGGCCGCCGGGACGGCCGCCGGGCCGGCGAGCCGGGCGTGGGCGCCGGCGAGCAGCCCGGCGAGGACGCCGCCGGCCTGCTGCCGGGACTGCTCCAGGGAGCGTTCGACGGTGCCGCCCCCGATGAGGTCGCGGGTCAGCCGGTCCTCTTCCTTCTTGTCGTCGTACGGACCGGTGACGGCCTCGACGCTGCCCTCGCCGGTCTCGATCTCGTGCGCCCGGGCCTCGCGGCGCAGCAGGCGGGCGCCCACGAGCCGGTCGTCGAGCGTGAGCGTCCCGCCGCTCTCCTCGTCCCGCCGCCAGGGCACGTCGGCGGTGAGGGTCAGCGCGCGGAACTCGGGGCTGACCGCCTGCCCGTAGCGGTCGATACGGCCGTTGCGCTGCTCGATGCGGATGAGGGACCAGGGCAGGTCGTAGTGGACCAGGTCGTGGCACTGGTGGTGCAGGTTGACGCCCTCGGAGGCGATGTCACCGGTGAACAGCAGCCGCACCGGCTCCTCGCGCCGCCCGAAGCGGTCGACGATCTCCCGCTGCTGCTGGTCGTTGGTGGTGTCGCCGTGCATGACCTCGACGGCGCCGCCGTACACCCGCCGGGGACGCGCCGGGTCGGCCTCGGCGGGCCGCTCGCCGAAGCCGAGCCGGGCGGGGACCTCCCGGGCCAGCCAGTCCAGCGTGTCGACCCGCTCGGAGAAGACCACGACGCGGCGCTCCGAGCACGGGCCGACGCCCAGCTCCCGCAGGGTCCGCACGAGCGCGTCCAGCTTGGCGGAGTCCTCGTCGGTGAAGTCCGCGACCAGCGCCTCCAGTTCGGCGAGGGCGGCGCTCTCGGCGGCGAGGGCGGCGCGGCGCCCCGGGTCGGCCGCCGTACCGGTCCCCGGGGCGTCCAGGAACCGGCGGCGCCTGGCGAGGGACTCGCGCAGGGCGACGTGCGAGGACAGGAACGCCTTCAGGAAGCCGTAGCCGACCAGCGGATCGGCACACACCGGCGAACGGTCCGGATCACCCGGGGTCCACTCGACGGCGAGCCTCTCCAGGACCGCGACCTCCTTCGGCGTCGCCGGCGCCGGGACCGGCAGCGAGGGGCCGCGCTCGACCCACGGCTTGCCCTTGAGCCCGTCGCGCACCTCGCGGTCGGTCTTCGTCCGCCGGATGTAGAGGTGGTCGAGGTCGGCGACCTCGTAGTTCCCCGGGTCGGCGATCGCCGCCGGATCGAGCATCCCGATCAGCTCCGCGAAGGACTCGTCGTCACCGTTGTGCGGGGTGGCGGAGGCGAGGATCAGCGCGTCGGTGCGCTCGGCGAGGCGGCGGGCCAGGCGGTTGTTGCGGGTGCCCCTGTTCACCAGGTTGTGCGACTCGTCGATGACCACCGCGTCCCAGGTGGTGTTCTCCAAGTGGTGCGCGTACGTTGCCGACTTCAGCGTGTCGACGGAGACGATGACCCGCCTGAAGTGGGCGAACGGGTTGCGACCCGCCGGGATCTCCTGCTGGATGCGCTGGATGCCGGTGGAGTCCAGGCGCACCAGCGGCAGGGAGAAGCGGGTCCACAGCTCCCGCTGGAACTGCTCCAGCACATGCGCGGGCGTCACCACCAGGATCCGCTCGCCGCGCCCGCGCCGGATCAGCTCCGCGAGCGTGATGCCGATCTCCAGCGTCTTGCCGAGCCCCACCACGTCGGCGATCAGCAGCCGGGGCTGCGGATTGCGCATGGAGAGCGCCAGCTCGGCGGGGCGCAGCTGGTGTTCCTGCCGGTCCATCAGGAAGGAGTCGGCCAGCGCGATGCCGTGCTCGGTCTGCGGCAGCGCGGTCTTGCGGATGACCGCCTCCAGGTAGAGGCGGGCCTTGGCGTGCTGGGACGTGTCGTCGGGCACGAGGCGGGTCCTGCGCGGATCGAGCACCTCGATCCGGTCGAGCCCCGAGTAGAACACCGCGTCCGTGCCGCGGACGAACGGGCTCACCCCGCTGACCTCGACCATGAGTCCGTCCCGGGACTCCGTCACGGACTTCACGAGCCACTGCTCGTCGCGGACGCGGACCTGGGCGCCGGGGGCGAAGACGGGCCTCGTCCCGGCGGGGTACGCCGCCCGTTCCTGACCGACGTCGGGCGCCTCGGGAACCTCGGGCTGCATCGCCGCGGTCACGTGCTGCTCCTCTGCGGACGGTGTACTCGTGCCCGGCGGTGCGCTCGTGCGCCGGCAGGAGATCGGGTGGACGGAAGATCGGGACCCCGGGGGCGGGGCCCACGGCGACGGCCTCACCGCTTCGGCCAGGCGAGCGCCGGCCCCCTCGCGTAGCGCGCGCAACTCCTCGGCGACCCGACGGGAGGCGGGGGCCGGCCGGGCCGCACCGGGGGCGGAGACGGGACGGGCCGACCGACGGTCGTCGTGGTGCCCGGTGCCGGCCGTTCGGCGGTCGTCGTGGTGCCCGGTGTCGGCGGGTCGGCGGTCGTGGTGGTGTGCGGTGTGCGTCGGCCGGTGGCCGTGGCGGTGTCCGATGCGGGCCGACCGGCGGTCGTCGTGGTGCCCGGTGCCGGCGGGTCGGCGGTCGCGGTGGTGTGCGATGTGCGCCGGCCGGTGCTCGCGGTGGTGTCCGTTGCGGGTCGGGCACCGGTGTCCGTGGTGTCCGTTCCGGGTCCGCCGGCGGTCGCCGTGGTGCTTTCCTCCGCCGGCGCCGACTCCTCGCGCAGCAGTCTGTCGAGCGAGTCGAGCCGGTCCAGCATCGGGGCGTCCGGCTGGGGCGACACCGTCGCGGGGTGGCCCGGTGCCGTCGTCTCCCGGATCAGCTCCCGCCGCGCGCGGGCCGGAGTCGTACCCAGCAGGTGCAGCAGCCCGGCGCACTGCCGGGTCACCTCCTCCAGCGACGGGAGGTCCTGCGCCTCGTGCGCCGGCATGGACGTCACCACGGGGGCCAGCTCCCCGGGCAGCCCGGACAGATCGGGCCCCGTCCCGGGGTTGACCACCTGCGCGGCCACCGCCTCCCAGCGGGCGCCGTCGTACGGGTAGTGTCCCGTCGCCGCGTACAGCAGGACCGTACCGAGGCCGTACACGTCGGCGGCCTGCGTCACGTCCACCGCGCCGAGGGCCTGTTCGGGCGGCATGCAGCGGACCGTGCCGATGACCGTGCCGGCCTGGGTGAGCGAGCCCTGGGAGCCGCCGAGGAAGGCGCCGAGGCCGAAGTCGATGATCACGGACCCGAAGTCGCCCAGGACGACGTTCTGCGCCTTCAGGTCCCGGTGCACCAGTCCCGCCGCGTGTACGGCGGCCAGGCCCTCGGCCGGCAGCGCGCCCAGGCTCGCCACGAGGGGCGCGGCGAGCGGCCCCTGCTCCCGCACCACGTCGGAGAGCGGGCGCCCGGGGACGTAGTCCACGGCCGGCGAGGACTGTTCGGCGAACGGGTCCGCGTCGATGAAGCGGGCCGCCCGGCCCGTGCCCGAGACGGTGCGCGCGATCGTCGCCTCGCGCTCGAACCGGGCGCGGGTGTGCGGGTCCGTGCGATCCGGCCGGATCACCTTCACGGCGACCGGTTCCCCCGCGACGGAGTAGGCGAGGTACACCTCCCCCATACCGCCCGCGCCGAGTCGCCGCTCCACGAGGTACGGGCCGATCCGCGACGGCACGGTTCCCCCGTTCACCGCGGGCTCCGGCAGAGACGCTGACGAATCACCACCACAGCCTACTGATCGACATCACGCGGGAGGAAGCGGTCACTTCCCGGCCGGAGCCACCTGCGCAGCGGGGCAATCCGGGACCGGGTGTCCCGGAGTGCCCCCGCACGCCCCTTGCGCCGCTAGATGTCCCGGAAGATCTCGATCTGCGCGCCGATCGAGTTCAGGCGTTCGGCGAGGTCCTCGTAACCGCGGTTGATGACGTACACGTTGCGCAGCACCGACGTGCCCTCGGCCGCCATCATCGCCAGCAGGACGACCACCGCGGGGCGCAGGGCCGGCGGGCACATCATCTCGGCGGCGCGCCAGCGGGTCGGGCCCTCGACCAGAACCCGGTGCGGGTCGAGGAGCTGGAGCCGGCCGCCGAGGCGGTTGAGGTCGGTCAGGTAGATGGCGCGGTTGTCGTAGACCCAGTCGTGGATGAGGGTCTTGCCCTGCGCGGTGGCCGCGATGGCCGCGAAGAACGGGACGTTGTCGATGTTCAGGCCGGGGAAGGGCATCGGGTGGATCTTGTCGATCGGCGCCTCCAGCTTGGAGGGGCGGACCGTGAGGTCGACCAGGCGGGTCCGGCCGTTGTCCGCGAAGTACTCCGGCGACCGGTCGTGGTCGAGGCCCATCTCCTCCAGGACCGCCAGCTCGATCTCCAGGAACTCGATGGGCACGCGGCGGACGGTCAGTTCGGACTCCGTCACCACCGCGGCGGCCAGCAGGCTCATCGCCTCGACCGGGTCCTCGGAGGGGGAGTAGTCGACGTCGACGTCGATGTTCGGCACGCCGTGCACGGTGAGCGTGGTGGTGCCGATGCCCTCCACCTTGACGCCCAGCGCCTCCAGGAAGAAGCACAGGTCCTGGACCATGTAGTTGGAGGAGGCGTTGCGGATGACGGTCACGCCGTCGTGGCGGGCGGCGGCCAGCAGGGCGTTCTCCGTCACCGTGTCGCCGCGTTCCGTCAGGACGATCGGGCGGTCGGGGCGGACCGAGCGGTCGACCCGGGCGTGGTACTGGCCTTCGGTGGCCGCGACGTCCAGACCGAACCGGCGCAGCGCGATCATGTGCGGCTCGATGGTCCGCGTGCCCAGGTCGCAGCCGCCGGCGTAGGGCAGCTTGAAGTGGTCCATGCGGTGCAGCAGCGGGCCGAGGAACATGATGATCGAGCGGGTGCGGACGGCCGCCTCCGCGTCGATCGCGGCCATCTCCAGCTCGGCGGGCGGGACGAGTTCGAGGTCGACGCCGTCGTTGATCCAGCGTGTGCGCACGCCGATGGAGTTGAGCACCTCCAGCAGGCGGTACACCTCCTCGATCCGCGCCACCCGGCGCAGCACCGTGCGCCCCTTGTTCAGCAGCGAGGCGCACAGCAGCGCCACGCAGGCGTTCTTGCTGGTCTTCACGTCGATGGCGCCGGACAGACGGCGGCCGCCGACCACACGCAGATGCATCGGGCCCGCGTAGCCCAGCGACACGATCTCGCTGTCCAGGGCTTCACCGATGCGGGCGATCATCTCAAGGCTGATGTTCTGGTTGCCGCGCTCGATGCGGTTGACGGCGCTCTGGCTGGTTCCGAGCGCCTCCGCGAGCTGCGTCTGCGTCCAGCCCCGGTGCTGCCGGGCGTCACGGATGAGCTTGCCGATGCGTACGAGGTAGTCGTCTGACATGAGGTTGAGGTTATCTCAGATATGAGATGGCGCCCGCTGGGGGGTCCGTTCGGGTGACGCCCGCGCCGGTGAGGCCGTGACGGTGCGTCAACAGTGCTGGTAGGAAGGCGTACGGCACCCGAAAGATCGGGCAAATCCACCGATGTCGTACGACATGCCACCCAACTCGGTTACCCCGCCCGGCGTATCAGGAACCCCCGAACGCGTGTCTCCCTCTCCTCCTCTGAAAGGGGGACACATATGAACATCAGGATGCGGCACCTCCCGGTCGCCGTCGCGCTCGTGCTCTGCTCCGTGCTGACCTCGTGCGGCACGGAGCGTACGGGCGGGCCGGCGGTCGGCGCGCCCGCGACGGGATCGTCCGCGACAGAGGGGACGGGCGACGACCAGTGCCAGGGCCAGGACACGACCGACGACGACCAGGAAATCCCGGACACCACGAGCGACGACCAAGGTGACGGCGGGCCGGACACCACGAGCGACGACCAGGGTGACGGCGGGCCGGACCTCACGAGCGACGATCGGGGTGACGGTGGTCCGGATCTCACCAGTGACGATCAGGGTGACGGCGGTCCGGATCTGACCAGTGACGACCAGGGCGACGGCGGGCCGGACGTCACGACCGACGACCCGGGGCCGCCCTGTGGCGCGACGGCCGGCCCGCACCGCTGGTTCCCCATGGCCCGCGACTTCCGGGCGTACCTGAAGGCGGACGGCCTGAAGGCGGACGCGGCCATGGCCGGCCACGTGCTGAGCGTCTACGTCCGCAACCCCGAGGGCACCGGCCGTACGGAGGCCTGGGTCCGGGTGACCTACGGGGTGATGGAGGAGGACGACGCCGACCGCACGGCCAAGGCGTTCGCCCGCTGGCGGTCCTCCGTGTACGGCGACCACGGGCACGTGGGCGTCACCGGGCCGGCCAAGACCGACGCCGAAGCGGACTGGTAGGTGGTGGGGCATGACCATCCAGCGCCCATGTACTAGAGTTATCTCGACATCGAGATATCTGCCGAGGCGCACCGTAGCCCGCCACTCCAGTAAGGCATGCCTAACTTAGCCTCACCTCACTGGTTCGGCCAAGCCGGCGTGGCGGCACGATTGACGGTGGTACGCGCACATCAATGAAGGAGACTGTCGTGTCGGCGAACAGCTTCGACGCCCGCAGCACGCTGCAGGTGGGCGACGAGTCGTACGAGATCTTCCGGCTGGACAAGGTGGAGGGCTCGGCCCGCCTGCCGTACAGCCTCAAGGTCCTGCTGGAGAACCTGCTCCGCACGGAGGACGGCGCGAACATCACCGCCGACCACATCCGTGCCCTCGGCGGCTGGGACTCCCAGGCCCAGCCCAGCCAGGAGATCCAGTTCACGCCGGCCCGCGTGATCATGCAGGACTTCACCGGCGTGCCCTGTGTCGTGGACCTCGCGACCATGCGTGAGGCCGTGAAGGAGCTCGGCGGCGACCCCGCCAAGATCAACCCGCTGGCGCCGGCCGAGCTGGTCATCGACCACTCCGTCATCGCCGACAAGTTCGGCACGAACGACGCCTTCAAGCAGAACGTCGAGCTGGAGTACGGCCGCAACAAGGAGCGCTACCAGTTCCTGCGCTGGGGCCAGACCGCCTTCGACGAGTTCAAGGTCGTTCCCCCGGGCACCGGCATCGTCCACCAGGTGAACATCGAGCACCTGGCCCGCGTCGTGATGGTCCGCGACGGCAAGGCCTACCCGGACACCCTGGTCGGCACCGACTCGCACACCACCATGGTCAACGGCCTCGGCGTCCTCGGCTGGGGCGTCGGCGGCATCGAGGCCGAGGCCGCCATGCTCGGCCAGCCGGTCTCCATGCTCATCCCGCGCGTCGTCGGCTTCAAGCTCACCGGTGAGCTGCAGCCGGGCACCACCGCCACCGACCTCGTGCTCACCATCACCGAGATGCTCCGCAAGCACGGTGTGGTCGGCAAGTTCGTCGAGTTCTACGGCGAGGGCGTCGCCGCCACCTCGCTGGCCAACCGCGCCACCATCGGCAACATGTCGCCGGAGTTCGGCTCCACCGCCGCGATCTTCCCGATCGACGACGAGACCCTGAACTACCTGCGCCTGACCGGCCGCTCCGAGCAGCAGGTCGCCCTCGTCGAGGCCTACGCCAAGCAGCAGGGCCTGTGGCTGGACCCGAAGGCCGAGCCGGACTTCTCCGAGAAGCTCGAGCTGGACCTGTCCACGGTCGTCCCCTCCATCGCCGGCCCGAAGCGCCCGCAGGACCGCATCGTCCTCGCCGAGGCCGCCCAGCAGTTCGCCAAGGACGTCCTCAACTACGTCGAGGCGCCCGTCGCCCAGACCCCGGAGGCCGCCGCCTCCCCGGTCGACGAGGCCAGCGCCGAGTCCTTCCCGGCCTCGGACGCCCCGGCCTACGGCCACCAGGAGAACGGTGCCGGCGCCCCGCAGCACGGCCAGGGCACCGGTGCCGTACCGTCCAACCCGGTCCAGGTGACCGCCCCCGACGGCACCACCTACGAGCTGGACCACGGTGCGGTGACGGTCGCCGCCATCACCTCCTGCACCAACACCTCCAACCCGTACGTCATGGTCGCCGCCGCGCTGGTGGCCAAGAAGGCGGTCGAGAAGGGTCTGACCCGCAAGCCGTGGGTCAAGACCACCCTCGCCCCGGGCTCCAAGGTCGTCACCGACTACTTCGAGAAGGCGGGCCTCACCCCCTACCTCGACAAGGTCGGCTTCAACCTCGTCGGCTACGGCTGCACCACCTGCATCGGCAACTCCGGCCCGCTGCCGGAGGAGGTCTCCAAGGCCGTCAACGACCACGACCTCGCGGTCACCTCGGTCCTCTCCGGCAACCGGAACTTCGAGGGCCGTATCAACCCCGACGTCAAGATGAACTACCTGGCGTCCCCGCCGCTGGTCGTCGCCTACGCGCTCGCGGGCTCCATGAAGGTGGACATCACCCGGGACGCCCTGGGCACCGACCAGGACGGCAACGAGGTCTTCCTGAAGGACATCTGGCCGTCCGAGGCCGAGGTCAACGAGGTCGTCGCCAGCGCCATCGGCGAGGACATGTTCTCCAAGTCCTACCAGGACGTCTTCGCCGGCGACGCCCAGTGGCAGTCCCTCCCGGTCCCGACCGGCAACACCTTCGAGTGGGACGCCGAGTCCACCTACGTGCGCAAGCCCCCGTACTTCGAGGGCATGGGCATGGAGCCGGCCCCGGTCGAGGACATCGCCGGCGCCCGCGTGCTCGCCAAGCTGGGCGACTCGGTCACCACCGACCACATCTCCCCGGCCGGTGCGATCAAGGCCGACACCCCGGCCGGCCAGTACCTCACCGAGCACGGTGTGGAGCGTCGTGACTTCAACAGCTACGGCTCGCGCCGCGGCAACCACGAGGTCATGATCCGCGGTACGTTCGCCAACATCCGCCTGCGCAACCAGATCGCGCCGGGCACCGAGGGCGGCTACACCCGCGACTTCACGCAGGAGGGCGGCCCGGTCTCCTTCATCTACGACGCCTCGCAGAACTACCAGGCCGCCGGCATCCCGCTGGTCGTCCTGGCCGGCAAGGAGTACGGCTCCGGTTCGTCCCGCGACTGGGCGGCCAAGGGCACCGCGCTCCTCGGCGTCAAGGCCGTCATCGCCGAGTCGTACGAGCGCATCCACCGCTCGAACCTCATCGGCATGGGCGTCCTGCCGCTGCAGTTCCCGGAGGGCGCCTCGGCCGCGTCCCTCGGCCTGACCGGCGAGGAGACCTTCTCCATCTCCGGCGTCACCGAGCTGAACAACGGCACCACGCCGCGCACGGTCAAGGTCACCACCGACACCGGTGTCGAGTTCGACGCGGTCGTCCGCATCGACACCCCCGGTGAGGCCGACTACTACCGCAACGGCGGCATCATGCAGTACGTGCTGCGCAACCTGATCCGCAAGTAAGCGGCAGCACCCGGCGCAGCCGAGGGCCGGTTTCTTCGGCTCCTTGCGCAGCGGCACCTCGCGCTCCCGCCGCAGCACCGAGCC
>NZ_JBEYXJ010000057.1:0-40261 GCF_040645015.1 Streptomyces sp. NPDC046881
GACGAGTCGATCCGGTGCAACAAACGGTTAACAGCACATCGCCGAATGGCGAATCGGGCCCCGATCGCCGTGTGTAACAGCCTACCATGATCGCCCCGTCGGCGGCCTCGACCAGACCGGCGGCGGGCGTCGCGTCCTGGCGCAGCAGGGCCAGCAGGTGGGCGCGCAGCCCGGCGGAGGGCGCGGCGGGCGCCCCGGCGGGCAGCGGGTCGCCGCCGGCGCGGGCGAACCAGTACGTCTCCCCCGCCGGCGCCACCGCGTACCCGAACGCGGTGGCGCTGCCCCGCACCATGGTGATGGCGCCCTCCGGGCCGGGAGCGGGTGCGGTGCCGGTGTAGCCGTAGTACACCCGCTGGCCGGCGTATCCGGGGCGCACCGCGGGCCGGAGGAGCCGGCGTACGGTCGAGTTCAGTCCGTCGGCGCCGACGAGGACGTCCCCGGTGGCGGTGGTGCCGTCGGCGAAGCGGGCGGTGACGGCGTCCGGTCCGTCCGCCACGGAGACCAGGCGGGCGCCGTGACGCAGCCGGATGCCGCGCCGGACCGCCTCGCCCTGGAGCGCCGCGTTCAGTTCGCCGCGGCGCAGGCAGCGGTAGCGCAGGGCGGGGTCGTCGGCCTCGCCCAGCGGCTGGTGTGCGACCTCGGTGCCCCGGCTGTCCAGGAGCCGCAGCGAAGTCAGCGGAAAACCGACGGCCGTGACGGCGTGCGTCGCGCCCAGTTGGGCCAGCGCGCGCATGCCGTTGCTTGCCAGGGTGAGGAAGGCGCCGATGTCCTCGGCCGTGTCCGGGTGCGCCTCGAACACGGTCACGTCGATCCCGGCCTTGTGCAGCGCCAGGGCGGTCGCGGTCCCCGCGATGCCCCCACCGATCACCAGTACCCTCATCGCACCCGCTCCGCTCACCTGCCGCTCCCGGCGCCGCCCGTGGTCATGACCATCCAAGGGCAACGGGGGCTCTGCCGGGGCGGGTTCGGGGCGGGATTCGGACAGGGGCCGGCGAGGAGCACGGGCCGGGGCGGGGAGCTGTCGGCCGGTGGAGGTCCGGGGCGCCCGTCGAGGTCGCGACGCGGCTGCGTGCGGCGGGAGTTCGGGCGTGCGGCGGGAGTTCGGGCCGAGGTCGGGTGCGGGTCGTGCGTGCGGCGGGAGTCCGGGCCGGCGTTCGGGTGCGGGTCGTGCGTGCGGACGCCGCCGTGCGGCGGGCGGCCCACCGGCCCCTGGTGCGTGCGCCTCGCGCCACCGGTCCGCGTCGGGCTGCCGCGCGAGCCCGTCCTGAGGCGCGCTGACGGTGCGGCGTGCACCGGCACGCCCCCCGTGTCACGGGTCGCCGCCGCTGGAATGGGTACTCCACGGCTCATGCGGGTGAGCGTGGTGGATGCGGGTTCGAACACGGTCCGGTTGGTGATTGCAGACGTGGAGGGGGGTGTTCCGCTGCCGGTGCACACCGTCAAGTGGAAGCTCCGCCTGTCCGAGCAGGTCGGCCCGGACGGCACCATCGCCGACGAGGCGGTGGAGCAGCTGGTGAAGGCGGTGGCCGCGGCGGGCGCCACGGCCCGGCGGTGGCATGCGGCGGGCCCGCTGGCCTTCGCGACCGCCGTCGTCCGCAGCGCCCCGAACCGCCACGAGGTGCTGCAGCGGGTGGCGTCCGGCACCGGGATCCGCATGTGCACCCTGCCCGGCGAGACGGAGGCCGAGCTGACCTTCCTGGCGGCCCGCCGCTGGCTCGGCTGGAAGGCGGGCCCCCTCGCGCTCCTCGACATCGGCGGCGGCTCGCTGGAGGTGGCCTTCGGCCGGGGCCGGCTGCCCGACTTCGCCGCGTCGCTGCCGCTCGGTGCGAACCGGCTGACCCGGGAGTACCTGGGCGTCCAGGACCCGCCCGCGCCGGGCGAGCTGAAGGAGCTGCGCCGCCGTATCCGCCACGAGCTGCGGGACGTGGCCTCGCGGATCCGCTGGGAGGGTCCGCGCACCACCGCCGTCACCTCCCGGACGTTCCAGCAGCTGGCCCGGCTGTGCGGGGCCGCACCGGGACGGTACGGCCCGTTCGTGGAGCGGGAGTTGGCCTGCCGGGACCTGCGCGAGGCGATGCGCTCCCTCGCCGGACTGCCCGCCGCCGAACGCGCCCGGCTGCCCGGGATCTCCGCACCGCGCGCCGCCCAGAGCCTGGCCGGGGCGGTCGTCGGGCACACGGCGCTGAAGCTGATGGGCCTGCGCCGGGCCGTCGTCTGCCCCTGGGCGATCCGCGAGGGCGTGCTCCTGCGCTACGCCGAGGACGGCAGCGACTGGTGGACGGACGCCACGGGCGACACCGACATCCCCGCACCGTCCGTGGCGGCCACCCTGCGCATCGCCGGCCCGCCCGCGTGACCGGGGCGGCCCCGGCGGCCGCCCCCCTGTCGGCCCGCTGCCCGTCCCCGATGGCCGCGCCCCGGCTCAGGCCCTAGCGTCGGATCATGCAGTCGCCCCGCGGCACGCAGGCCGTGGACACCGTGCCCGGCCTGTCCGCCGGGCCGGTCGCGCTGGCCTGGCTGACGCAGTTCCTGGTGGGGACCGATCTCTTCGTGGTGGCGCCGCTGCTCCCGCACATCGCGGCGTCGTTCGCCGTGTCCGTGGCCGGCACCGGCCTGCTGGTCACGGCCTTCTCGATCGCGTACGTGGTGGCGTCGCCGTGCGCCGGCTGGCTCTCCGACCGCTGGGACCGCGCGTCGGTGCTGGTGGTGGCGCTGGTGCTGTTCTCCGCGGCCAACGTCGGCACCGCTCTGGCGCCGGGTTTCGGTGTGCTGCTGGTGGCCCGCGTGGTGGCCGGCCTCGCGGCCGCCGCGACCGGTCCCACGGTGTACGCCCTGGTCAGCACCCGCGCCCGGCCGCAGTCCCGGGCGCAGCTGCTGGCCGTCGTGGGATCGGGTCTGCTCACCGCCCTGTGGGTGGGCGCGCCGGCGGGGTCGCTGCTGGGGCGGTACGTGGGCTGGCGGTCCGCCTTCGTCATCCTGGCCGCGGGCACGTTCCTGCTGGCGTTCCCCCACGCGTTCGTCTGGCGGGCCCGTCCGGTACCGGTGGCCGCCACGGCGCCGGAGCCGGCCGGGCGGCCCGGTACGGGTGCGGCGGCGGAGCGGTCGGGGCGCCCCGGTACGGCCGTCGCGGTGTCCGCCGTCGCGGTGACGGCCCTGTGGGCCTTCTCCGTGTACGGCCTCTACACCTTCCTGGCCGTCGCGCTGCACTCCGACGGCAGGGCCGCCACCGTGCCGTGGCTGCTGGTCGCCTACGGCATCGGCGCCGTCGTCGGCGGGCAGCTGGGCGGCCGGTGCGCGGACCGGACCGATCCCGTGCGGGTGACCCGGTCGGCACTGGCGCTGACGGCGGTGCTGGAAGCCGTCGCGGCCCTGGTGTTCCCGCTCACCGGGGCGCTGGCCGGCGCCCTGGCCCTGTTCGCGCTCGCCGCCTACGCCTTCTTCCCAGCCCAGCAGCGCCACCTGGTCGACCTGTTCCCCGAGCGGGCGACCAGCCTGCTGTCGTGGAACAACAGCGCCCTGTTCGTGGGCCTGTCCCTGGCCGGCGCCGCCGGCGGGCAGATCGTGCACGCCCTGGGCTACCCCGCGCTGCTGTACATCGGCGCCGGTGCGGCGGTACCGGCGTGCCTGGTCGCCCGCGGCCGGCCGGCCCGGACCCTCGGGGGGAAGGAGCGGTCCTGAGGGAAGCGTCGGCCTCGACCCGCGCGGGCCTCGGCGTACCGCGGGCGCGCCACGTGGCGTGCCGTCCGGTTGACTGCGCGGGAACGCGAGGCGATCGCCGGCGTCTGCCACCGCCTGGGCCTCCTTCTGCGGGCACGCGCCGACAGCAGCCCAGCCCGGGCCGGCCGGTTCCCCACCGCGCCTGCTGCCCCGCCTCGGACGGGCGCGTCCTCTGCTACCGCGGACTCACCAGGGACGATCTCCTGTCGCCGGCCGCTGTCAGGGGAACGCAGCCGGACTCACGCCCCGTCGTGCCAGGTGGCGATACGGGTCACGGTGACCCCGACGGTGACCCGCTCCACGGCGTCGAAGGCGGCGAGGTGGGTGATGACGGCGGCCCCCACCCGGTCGTGGACGTTCTGGGCGACGTCCAGCGCCCGCCGGCCCGCGGCCAGGGTGCAGCGCACCTCGATGTGCCATCCCGAACCGCCCGGCGCCCGGTCGGCGCGGATACCCGCCTCGGGCGGTGTGTGGTACGGCGTGGTGTCCGTCAGGCTGGGCGCGGCGGCTGCCGCGAGGCGACGGGAGAGAGGGGGTTGCAGGCCCGTTACGCCGGGAACCGCGAGGGCCGCCTCGGCGGCGACGCCGAGGAGGGTCGTACGGATGACGGTCATGAAGGACCACCGCCGGGTGGGAGGAGCGGGTCCGGCTCCAGGACGTCGACCACGGTGATGTCCACGGCCGTCACGGCAAGGCCCAGGTCCTGCAGGGCCGAGTGGACGACCGATCGGCGTACCTGGTGGACCCGGTCGGGGAGCGGGCCGTCGAGAGCGGCGGCCAGGGTCATGGTCACCCGCACGTCGGTGCCTTCGCCTTCGGGTAGGAGCCGGCAGGTCGCTGCCCTGGCGCCGGGGACCGTGTCCGCGGCCTGCCGCAGCACCTTCGCCGCGGCGCTCTCCGAGATCTTCAGGTCCCGGACCGGATCGGCCAGGGGCAGCAGCCGCCCGAGCCGAACCTCCGCGCCGACGATCTTCATGACGCGGTCGACGAGCGCGTGGAGGCCGGGAGCCTCGGCGCGCAGCGCCCGGGTGGCCGCGTTCACCGTGGCCAGTCCCTCGACGGCCTCGCGGCAGTGCGGACAGGAGACGGTGTGCGGGTCCGCGGCCGGCGGCGCGTCCAGGGCCTGTTCCCAGACCTGGCTGAGCAGTCGGCCGCACGGCAGTACCTCATCGCCTGCGAGCGGGGGAATGCCGGCGGTTGCGCCGGCACGGGGCCCGTCGGCCCCGGGGGGTTCGGAAGGCCGCGCGTGCGGATCGTCTAGCGCCATGGGCCCATCGCCTCCTGCAGGGATCGGCGTGCCCTGAACAGTCTGCCCCGCACCGTTTGTTCGCTGGTCCGCGTCACGTGGGCGATCTCCTTGTAGGGCAGGCCCTGCACTTCTCTCAGGATCCAGCAGACCCGCTGGCCGGCTTCCAGTTCGGCGAGTGCGTGGGACAGGGCGGCGGCGGCCGCGTCGTGCTCGGCGGATCGGGCGGGCTGGCTCCAGGCGTCTTCCGCCGCGGGTTCGACGACGGTGTCCAGGGAGAGGGGCGGCGGTCGGCGCCGACGCATGGTCAGGCAGCGGTTGACGGTGATCCGGTACACCCAGGTGCGGAACTCCGCGCTGTGACGGTATTCCGGCAATCGCCGCCAGGCGCTGACGAAGGCGTCCTGAACCGCCTCCTCGGCGTCCTGGGGGTTGCCGAGCATACAGCGGGCCAGGGCAAGGAGGGATCGGCCGTGCCGCTGGACGAGAACGGCGAAGGAGTCCTCGTCCCCCTCGGCCGCCCGTACGGCCAGTAGCCGGTCGGGCAGGTCGCGTCCCGGGAGACCGCGATCCGGCGATGGGGATACAGCGCTTTCGATCATGGCGCCCCCACACACAAGGCTCGGATGATCCGAGTACCCGAGACGGTTGTTTGTGATGCACGTCACACTCGATGGGTGTGAGGACTCCGCCGCCCCGTATGTCCAACTTTTCGACGGACGCCACACCGGTGTCCGACCTATCGATCGAGGCGACCGCCATGACGGAGAACATCACCAGCGTCGGCGGGGGCGGCGGGCCGGATGCGGGCGTGAGCGCGCTGAAGGGCCGTACCGGAGCCGGGGCTCCGGCCGAGACACGGGGGAAGACCACCATCGCGGACGGCGTGGTGGCCAAGATCGCGGGTATGGCCGCCCGCGAGGTACCCGGCATCTTCAATCTGGGAGCGGGGATGGCCCGAGCCATCGGCGCCATGCGGGAACGCGTCCCTGGTGGAGGCGGAGGAGGAGCCGTCACGCGCGGAGTGAAGGTCGAGGTCGGCGAGCGCCAGGCCGCGCTGGACCTGGACGTCGTCGTCGAGTACGGCGTCTCCATCGTGGACGTCGCGGGCGGCGTACGCACCAATGTCATCAGCGCCGTGGAGCGGATGACGGGGCTGGAGGTCGTCGAGGTGAACATCGCCGTCGACGACGTCCATCTCCCCGACGAGGAGGAAGAGGCCGAACCGGACCAGGGTCGCGTGAGGTGATCCACCACCGCGTCCCGTGCGGGCGTGGGTGATTGCGCGGACGGCGACGTACGTCCGCGAGACGGGTGAGTGCATGATGAACGCAGCGACGACGGGCCTCGGGGCCGGCATAGCCTTGGGCTTCGCCGGTTACTTCGGTGGCTTCTGGGCATTTCTGCTGGTCCTCGTCCTGGGTGCGGCGGGGCTGATCGTCGGTCTCGTCGTGCAGGGTGACCTCGACGTCCGGACACGGAGGCAGCGGTGAAGACCCGGCCCGGTTCCCCCGGGAAGGGGTCCGACCCGCCGGCGCACACCACCGGCTTGCCGCCCCCTGCCGAGCGGGGCGCCACCGTCATCCCGGACAGGGTGGTCGCCCGCATCGCCGCCCAGGCCGCACGCACGGCCCAGTCACGGCGCGCCGCCGTACCCCCCGACCGGGGCGCCCCGGAGGCACCCGGCGCCTCCGCCGCCGTCCGAACCGGTTCGGTGCGCCTGCACCTGACCATGGATCTTCCGTACCCCACCGACATCCCCCGGGTGTGCGGGCGGATCCAGCAGGACGTCGCCGAGAAAGTGGCCGAGCTGACCGGCCTGCGGGTGAGAGAGGTCGTCCTCACCGTCCGGCGGCTGATGACCGCCGCCGACATGAGCCGGGGGCGGGTCCGGTGAGCGGCCACGCGGCCCGGCGCGCCGGATACGCCGTGCAGGAAGAAGCCTCGCGATGACACCCGACCCCGGTCCTCCCGGCCGCGACTCCGCGCCGTCCGCTTCGGACGCCACGGTGCCGCTGGAGAAGGAACCCGCACCACCCGGACGCGACGTGTCCGGCCCGGACCTCAGGTCCGGTGCGCGCGACGCGGGGCACCGGTCCCACCGGCCGTGGTCCGCGCGCCGCATCCCGGCGGCGCTGGTCGCCTCGGTGATCCTCGTCGCGGCGATCGCGGCGCTGGTCGACGTCATCGCCGTACGGGCAGGACGCCCGGCGGCGGCCTGGCGACGGCACCTGGCCGACGAACTGGCCACGCGCTCCGTGGACGACGTGTGGATGCTGACGGGAGCCGCCGTGGCCGCCGCCGTCGGCATCTGGCTGCTCGTCCTGGCCCTCAGCCCCGGTCTGCGCCACTGGCTGCCCCAGCGCTCCCCCGCCGACTGCCCACGGCTGCGGGCCTCCTTGGACCGCGACGGTGCCGCCGGCCTGCTGCGTGACGCCGCCATGCGGGTCCCCGGAGTCGGCGCGGCGCGCATCCGAGTGGGCCGTCACCGCATCACAGCCCACACGGACGTCCGCTTCCGCGACCCCCGACAGGTGAAGGACGACCTCAAGGCCGTCCTCGACGAGGAACGCGACCGACTGGCCCTCGCCCGTCCTCCCCGCATCGTCGTACGAGTGCGGCAACGCACCGGCTGACCGAGAAACCTCCAGCATCGGAGCCCGCGCCATGACACAGCGATCCGCCCTCAACCGCAGTCTGCTCGCCCTCTCCGGACTGGTCCTGCTCGGTGGCGGACTGCTGATCCTCTTCGCCGGGCTCGACCTCTACCGGCCACACGGTCTGATCCCTCCCACGGGCTGGCCCCTGGTCACCCCGGACGACGTCCTGATCGGCGCCGCCGACCGGGCCCGCTGGAGCAGCCAGGGCTGGTGGTGGTGGCCCGCGGTCATCGCCGCCCTCGTCCTCGCCGCCGTGCTCGCCCTGTGGTGGCTGCTCGCCCAGCTGAGCCGACGCCGCCCCGGTGCGTTGTCCGTCGGCGGCACACCACCGCAGGAGGGCGTCGAACTGCGCGACCGCGCACTCAGCGACGCGATCGCGAGCGAAGCCGGCGTCCTGCCGGGGGTCGAGCATGCGGCCGTACGCATCACCGGCCGGCCCGCCCACCCCCGCACCCACGTCAGGCTCACCCTCACCCCGGAGGCCGCGCCCGGCGCCACTCTCGGTGCCCTCTGCGAGGGCCCGCTCAGCACCGCTCGTCGCTCCACCGGCCGCCCTGACACACCCACCGAGGTCCGCCTCCAGGTCGTCCGCCACAAACCACACCGCGTGGAGTAGGAAGGAGGAAGGAGGGGACCGACCGTGGCAAGCCCGGTCAGGCGGAAGCGGCGGATTTCGGCCCCGCGATGACGGGCGGTGAGCGGCAGGGGTCTGGGGGGAGACACGATCCCCATACCGGCGTCTGCCGCCGCCCCGAGGCCGGCGCCATGCGCTCGACCGCCACCCCGAAGTGCACCCTCCTGAGTGCCGAACGAGACGGCGCCTAAAGACGGACGGCGATCAGCGCGATGTCGTCCCGCGCGCCGCCGCTGACCCCCAGGCGGGCCAGCATCGCGTCCGCGAGGCGCTCTGCGCCGAGGTGGGCGGAGTGGGACAGGGCCTCGCACAGGAGGCGCAGGCCCACGTCGATGTCCTCGTCCCGGCGCTCGATGAGCCCGTCGCTGTACAGCACGAGGGTGTCGCCGACGGCGTAGGGCAGCCGTGCCTCGGTCCGGGGGACGTGTTCGACGTGCGCCCCGAGGGGCGGGTCGGTGGCCCGGTCGAGCAGCTCACAGGTGCCGTCGGTGTGCAGCAGCACCGGCGGCGGGTGTCCGGCGCTGCTGTAGCAGATCTCGCGTTCCTCGGCGTGGACCACCGCGTTGACCGCGGTGGTGGTGAGCGCCCCCTCCACGCAGAGGGCGTACCGGCACAGCACCTCCAGCGCCTGCGCGGGTTCCTCGACGGTCCGGGTGACCGCGCTCAGCGCGCTGCGGAGCATGCCCATGACGGCAGCGGCCGCCAGGCCGTGGCCGACGACGTCGCCGACGGCCACCGCGAAGCAGCCGTCGGGCAGATCGATCACGTCGTACCAGTCGCCGCACACGTTGAGCGAGCCCACGGCGGGCAGGTACCGCACCGCGATGTCGGGGTGCCGGACCAGATCCGGAGAGGTGAGCATCGCCTCCTGCAGGGTGACGGCGACCTGGCGCTCACGGGCATGGGCCAGGCGCAGCTCCTCGTTGAGGCTCTGCAGCTCCTTGGCCCGGGAGAACAGCTCCGCCTCCAGAACCTCCTGAGCCGCGGATCCCTGCGGTTCCTCCGGTTTCTCCGGCTCCTCCGATGCGGTCCTGCTCCCCGGGGCCGGCCGCTCGTCGCGCGCCGCGACCCGGCGGGAGCGGCGGGAGCGGACGAACTCCGTCACGTCCTCGACGCGGTGGATGATCCAGGCGACGGTCCCGTCGGGGCCGATGACCGGGGTGTTGATCGGGGACCACCAGCGCTCCTCGAACGCGCCCGGCCGGTCCACGACCGGGATGTCGTACTTCTGCAGCGCCATCGTGTCGCGTTCCCGGGCGGCCAGGACCCGGTGCAGGGAGGCGCTCAGGTTTCGCACGCCGTCCGCGTCGGGGTCCGCCGGGTTGTCGGGGAAGGCCTCGAAGAGGTACGTCCCGACCAGGTCCTCCCGGGTCCGCCGGGTCGCGTGGAGGTAGGCGTCGTTGACGTCGACGATCACGAGGTCCGGGCCGAGGACGAGGTAGGGGCTCGGTGTGGCGGCGAACAGTGCCGCGTAGTCGATCCGTGCCGCGATCTCCATGGCTACTGCCCGCCGTCCCGGGCCCGTGGGAGTCCCACCTCTCAATGTACGGGTCGGCGGAGGCCACGCACCCGGGCACGACCGCCACGGCGAACGGACGGCGGTGGCGGAGCCGCGGCCGCGTGTGCGCAGGGTGCCCGCCGTCCGCGGCAGCCGGTCGATCGCGTGCGCGCAGGTGCCCACCATCCACATCAACCGGTCGATCGCGTGCGCGCAGGTGCCCACCATCCGCGACAACCCGTCGACCGCATGCGCGCAGGACGCCCACCATCCGCGACAACCCGTCGACCGCATGCGCGCAGGACGCCCACCATCCGCGACAACCCGTCGACCGCATGGTCGGCCGGCTCGCGCAGCGCCGGGCATGCCGGCATCGGGCCCCGCAGGCCGCGGGCCGGCCGCCGCGAGAGCCGGGGGGCCGGTGCCACCGGGTGCGGGCGGGCCGCGGACCCCACGGCGACCCGGAGTTCGGTGGCGGCGACCCGGAGTTCGGTGGCGGCGACCCGGAGCGGTGCCGACGGCCCGGGTCCGCAGCAGGCCCGGAGCGCGCGAGACGGCACGCGTCCCGTCAGGGGCGCCGTCCCAGCCGGCCCGTGCCCGGCGCGAGGTCCTGGGTGCCGATCACCGACAGCAGTTCCAGCTGGGCGGCCCCCTCGCTGCCCGGCGGGGCGCTGAACCACAGCAGGCGCTGCCGTCCGTCCTCGCTGAACAGGTTGTGGCAGTCCACTTCGACGACGCCGAGCGAGGGGTGGACGATCCGCTTGTGGTCGGTGCGGCGCAGGGCCACGTCCCGCTGCTCCCACAGCGCGGCGAACTCCTCGCTGCGCCGGCGCAGTGCGGCCACCAGCCGGGCGACGTCGGGATCCTTGGCGCGCCGGGCGGCGACGGCCTGGAGGTCGGCGGTGAACACCCGGGAGTGGTGCGGGTGGTCCTCGGCCGGGTGCAGCGCGCGGGCGGCGGGATCGGTGAACCAGCGGTACACGAAGCTCGCTTCGAGCCCGCGCCCGACCGGGGCCGGACCGAGGAGCGCGACGGCGAGGGGGTTCTGCGCGAGGGGTTCGTGCAGGTCGGTGATGATCTGGGCCGGGGTGGTGACGAGCCGGTCCAGCAGGCCGAGCAGGGCGGGCTGGGCGTGCGCGGCGGGGCCGTGGGCGACGGCCGGGAGCGGGCGTTCGGCGAGATGGAAGAGGTGGTCGCGTTCGTCGCCGCTCAGCCGGAGCGCCCGGGCGAGGGCGGCCAGGACCTGCGCGGAGGGCTGGGCGCCGCGGCCCCGTTCGAGTTCCGTGTAGTAGTCGGCGGACAGCCCGGCCAGCTGGGCGACCTCCTCGCGTCTGAGGCCCGGCACCCGGCGGCGGGGGCCCGCGGTCAGGCCGACGTCGGCGGGGCGGACCCGGTCGCGCCGGGACTTGAGGAATGCGGCCAGCTCCGAGTGGTTCACGCCCCCCATGGTCACGCCTGCGACCGCGCGGAGCCAGGGGTTGCCGACCCCAGGGTGAGGACAGCCCTGGCCGGCGTCCGGGCCGGGGCCGAGGCTGGAGGCACGACGTCCCGCCCCCTCTGGTCACAGGAGTTTCCATGTCCGCTCAGGCAGTCCCCGCACAGCCCCGCGTCGCCGTCGTCACCGGCGGTTCCCGCGGGATCGGCCGCGAGACGGTCACGCGGCTCGCCGCCGACGGCTACGCCGTGGTGGTCGGCTACGCGGGCCACCGCGAAGGGGCCGAGGCAGCCGTCGAGGAGGTCACCTCGGCGGGCGGCAGCGCGCTCGCCGTCCGCGCCGACGTGGCCGACGAGCAGCAGGTCGCCGCGCTGTTCGAGGCCGCGACGGCCGAGTACGGCGGTGTCGACGCCGTCGTGCACACGGCGGGCCGGATGTATCTGGCGCCGATCGCCGAGCTGGACCTCGCGGAGCTGGACGCGCTGCACCGCACCAACGTCCGCGGGACCTTCGTGGTGGCCCGGGAGGCCGCCCGGCGGTTGCGCCGGGGCGGGGCGCTGATCACGTTCTCCACGTCCGTGGTGGGCCTGGCGTTCCCGGGCTACGGCGCCTACAGCGCGAGCAAGGGCGCGGTCGAGGCGCTGACCCTGGTGCTGGCGCGTGAGCTGCGCGGCCGGGACGTCACCGTGAACGCCGTGGCCCCCGGCCCGACGGCGACCGAGCTGTTCCTGGAGGGCAAGGACGAGGAGACCGTCGCCCGCCTGGCCGCCCAGCCGCCGCTGGAGCGCCTGGGCACGCCGGCCGACATCGCCGAGGTGGTGGCGTTCCTCGCCTCCCCGGCCGGCCACTGGGTCAACGGCCAGGTGGTCCGCGCCAACGGCGGGATCATCTGACCCCCGCCCGACCGGGCCGCATCGAGCGACCCGGTCGACGGCGAGCGCGGTATTGACATGAACCTGCATCCACCCCGAGGCTTCGTGCGTGAAGTTGCTCGATCGGCGCTCGTTTCAAGCGTTTCCGAGCAATACAGCCGCAAGAACAGTCAGTCCGCGAAGGTGCGAGGGGAGCTGTTCCGCCGTGCGAAGACTCCGACACCGTGTGCCGTGGCCGGCCTGGATACCGCTGGCGATGGCGAGCGTCCTGGCCGGGACCGCGCTCGCCGCCCCGGCCCGGGCCGCCGCCCCGGCGGCCGGCGCCGTCCTGGATCCGGCACACAGCAGCGTCAGCTGGCAGAGCCCGGTCTACGCCAAGGGCACCGGCGGCGGGCCCGAGACCTGCCCCGACGCCGCCACCGACCCCGGCGGCACGGTCTGCGCCCGCTTCGACCTGACGGTCTCGGTGCCGGACGGCTACTGGGACGACAACCCCGAGGGCGGCATCCCCCTGTCCGTCAGGTGGGAACACCCCTCGGACGACTTCGACCTGTACGTCTACGACGACCACGGCAAGCAGGTGGCCTCCAGCGCGGGTACCGCGGACCCCGAGGCCACGGTGATCCCGCGGGCCTCGGGCACCTACCACGTGCTCGTGGTGCCGTACGACGTGCACGACGGCTCCTTCACCGGCACCGCCTATCTGCCCGCGACCACGGACGCCGGGGACCTCACGGCGTTCTCCGGCGGCGACGGCAGCTACACCGTCGCGGCCGGGCCACTGACCGCACGGGCCGACTTCCTGACGGGAGGCCGGCTGCGGCTGCAGGCCGATCCGTCCGGCGCGCTGAGCGATCCGGCCGGCACCGCCATCGTGCGCGAGCAGCCGGCGCTCCAGCGGCACACCTCGTCCTTCGACGCCGGGGACTACTACGGCATCCGCTCGCCGGAGGCCGTGCTGCGGGTGTACAAGAAGCCGCTGCGGTTCGGCCTGTACCGGCCCGACAACCGCACCCGGATCTGGCAGGAGGACAAGCCGCTGCGCTGGTCGACCGGCGGGATGCGGCAGAGCCTCGCGCGGGGCGCGGACGAGCAGTTCTTCGGCGGCGGCGAGCAGAACGGCAGCTTCTCGCACCGCGGCCGGACCATGTACGTGGCCAACAGCTTCGACTGGAACGAGGGCGGCTACAACAACTCGCAGCCGTTCTACCTCTCCAGCGCGGGCTACGGCGTCTTCCGCAACACCTTCGCGCCGGGCGTGTACACCTTCGGTTCGCCGGTGACGACCGGGCAGCAGGAACGGCGCCTGGACGCCTACTACTTCCTCGGCGACGCCAAGCAGGTGATCGGCAAGTACACGGCGTTGGTCGGCAGGCCCTTCATGCCGCCGGTGTACGGCCTCGAACCGGGCGACTCCGACTGCTACCTGCACAACGCCAACCGGGGCGAGCGGCACACCCTGGACGCGCTGAAGATCGCCGACGGCTACACCGAACACCGGATGCCGCTCGGCTGGATGCTGGTCAACGACGGGTACGGCTGCGGGTACGAGAACCTGGAGCAGACCGCCAAGGGCCTCCAGGACCACCACGCCCAGCTCGGCCTGTGGACGCAGGACGGCATCGACAGGCTGGCCGACCAGGTCGAGGCAGGACAGCGGGTGGCCAAGCTGGACGTGGCCTGGGTCGGCAACGGCTACAAGTTCGCGCTCGACGCCTGCGACGCCGCCAAGAAGGGGATCGAGGACCACAGCGACGCCCGCGGTTTCGTGTGGCTGCCGGTGTCCTGGGCGGGCGCCCAGCGCTGCGGGGTGCTGTGGAGCGGCGACCAGAAGCTGTCCTGGGACTACATCCGCTGGCAGATCCCGACGTACGCCGGGGCGACGATGTCCGGCATCGCCTACAACACCGGTGACATCGGCAGCATCTACCGCCACGACGCCGAGATGTACACCCGCGACCTCCAGTGGAAGGCGTTCCTGCCGGCCGTCATGACGATGGACGGCTGGGCGAGCGACCTCACCACCGGCAAGCCCGCCGACCAGCAGCCGTGGCGGGACGGCGAGCCGTACACCTCGGTCAACCGCACCTACCTCCAGCTGAAGGAGCGGCTGCTGCCGTACATGTACACGCTGTCCGCACAGGCCGCGAAGACGGGCGTGGGCGCGGTGCGCCCGCTGTGGCTGGAGTACCCGGACGACCCGAACACCCTGGGCGCGCAGGCGAAGTACGAGTTCCTGTCCGGCCCGGACTTCCTCGTCGCGCCGGTCTACGAGGACTCGGACACCCGCGACGGCATCTATCTGCCGAAGGGCACCTGGACCGACTACCGGACCGGCCGCACCTACCGGGGCCCGACCACGCTGAACGGCTACCACTCCCCGCTGGACACCCTCCCGCTGTTCGTGCGCGAGGGCGCGATCGTGCCCATGTGGCCGAAGGGGACCACGAGTTGGCAGACCCGCGACCGGCACGAACTGGACTGGGACCTGTACCCGGCCGCGCACGGCACCGGTCGCTACACGCTGTACGAGGACGACGGCGTGACCCGTGACTTCGCCCGGGGCGCGGCGGCCACGCAGCGGGTGTCGGTGCGGGCCGACGCCCGGGGCACGACCGTGACGGTCGGCGCGAGCAGGGGCGACTACGCGGGCAAGCCGGACGCCCGGACGTACCGGTTCACCGTGCACGGCGGCACCGCGCCCGCGCGGATCCTGCTCGACGGGCGCCGACTGCCGGACAGCGCATGGTCGTACGACGCCGGCACCCACGTCACCACCGTCAGCACGCCGAGTCTGCCGCTCGACCGCGGGTTCACCGTGCGGCTGGCCGACCCAAGGTAAAGGAATCGTATGGTCTAGTCCAAAGTGAGCTTTGGTCTAGTCCAACTTATTGACGTGACCGCAACAGCTCCCGGAGGGTGGGGCTCCCCGCTCTGGGGTCCCCACCTCTGGAGGCACACGTGAGACGTCTTCGGGCATGTCTGAGCGCGGCGGCGGCCGTCACCCTCGCCGCCGCCGGCAGCACCGCGCTGGTCGCGGGCAACGCCTCGGGCGCGACCAGCGCGTTGAGCGACCGCTGGTACGCCGCCGCCCCCTATCTGATGCCGCTGGACAACGACCCGCCGGACGCGGCCGCCATCATGGACGCCACCGGCCTGAAGGCGTTCCAGCTGGCGTTCGTCCTCGCCCCCGACGGCGGCGGCTGCACGCCGACCTGGGGCGGCACGGCACCGGTCGCCTCGGACACCGCCGTCCAGTCGGTGATCGGCGCCATCCGCGCCAAGGGCGGCGACGTCTCCGTCTCCATCGGCGGCTACGGCGGCACCAAGCTCGGCCAGGCCTGCGCCGATCCGGCGTCCACGGCGGCGGCCTACCAGCAGGTCATCACCAAGTACGGGCTGCACGCCATCGACTTCGACCTGGAGGAGCCGGAGTACGAGAACAGTGCGGCGATCCGCAACGAGATCGGCGCCGCCAAGATCCTGCAGCAGAACAACCCGGGGCTGTACGTCTCCGTGACCACGGCCGGCACGGCGGACGGCACCGGCTGGTTCGGCAAGCAGATGCTGCTGGAGGCCAAGGCGCAGGGCTTCACCCCGAACAACTTCTCCATCATGCCGTTCGACGGCGGCTTCAACGGCGCGGCGAGCCAGACCGGTGCGCTCACCAACTTCAACTCCGTCCTCCGGTCCACGTTCGGCTGGGACGAGGCGACCGCCTACGCCCACGAGGGCTTCTCCGGCATGAACGGCCGCAGCGACACCGGCGAGTACTTCACGCAGGCCGACTTCCAGACCGTGCTGGACTACGCCACGAGCCACCACATGGACCGGTTCACCTTCTGGTCGCTGAACCGCGACCGGCAGTGCACGCCGGCCGACAACGGCGGCCGCACCTCCGGCACCTGTTCGAGCGTGCCCCAGAGCGCGTGGGACTTCGCCGCGTACTCGGTGAAGTTCGCCGGGGCCACCCCGCCGAGCACGACACCCACCCCCACGCCGACGCCCACCCCGACACCGGCCTCCTGCAAGCCGGCCCGGAGTGCGAGCGCGGTGTACACGCAGGGCAACGAGGTCTCGTACGGCAAGCACAACTGGAAGGCGAAGTGGTGGACCCAGAACGAGGCGCCCGGCGCCTCGCAGTGGGGTCCCTGGCAGGACGAGGGCGCCTGCTGACGCTGCCGGCACTCTTGACGTGTCTGGTTCAGACCTTTAGCTTCTCGGGTCATCGACGACCAAGGATGCGTTCGGTGTTCACTTGGCTGAACGCATCCCGGTCCGACGAAGGGACCCCCCACATGACCCGGTCACGGCTTTCCACGGCGACGGTCACGGCGGCCTGCGCCCTCGCCCTCACCGCGCTCGGCACCGGCGGCGCGGACGCGGCCGACCCGCGCGTCGCGCCCGGCGGCAACTTCGACCTGTCCGTCTGGCAGCTCCAGGAGCCCGTCGGCTCCCCCGGCAAGCCCACCACCATCCCCTCCTCCCGGCTCCAGGGCCCGAACGGCTACCAGGACGCGTACTTCTACACCGACACCCGCGACGGCGCGATGACCTACGGCTCCGCCGCCGACTGGGCGCTCGCCGGCAGCCACCGGATGAGCGCGACCCTGCGGGTGGTGTCCGTGACCAGGAACGTGTGCGTCGGCCAGATCCACCTCGGCTCCGGCGGCTCCTCCACCAAGCCGCTGGTCGAGCTGTACTACCACGCGAACGGTGACATCGTCCTCGGCACCGAGGACTCGCCGTCCGGCGGCCAGACCCAGCACCCCGTCGGGCACGTCTCCGTCGGCAAGACCTGGAGCTACACCATCGCCGTCTCCGGCGGGAACACCGTCGAACTGACGGTGAACGGCGCCACCAGCCGCTACACCATCCCCTCCGCCTTCAAGCCGTACAAGCAGTACTTCAAGGCCGGCTCCTACAACCAGTCCTCCTCCGACAGCACCACCGACGGCGCCCGCGTGGCGTTCTACGGGCTGACCGTCTCCCACCGCTGACACGCGGCCCGACCTGCGCGACTGGTGCAAACGGCGGGACGGTCGTAGCGTCGGGTGCACGCGGTCGGACACAGCACGACGGGTGGGAGCGACCATGCGCGGATCAGTGGTGGGAACGGCGGTCACCCTCGCGGCCGGAGCCCTGCTCACAGCGGCCATGACCACGGCCACGGCCAGTCCGCCGGCCACCGCGACGGCGCCCCGCGCCGACGCGAAGCAGCCCGTCCTGGTCGACTGCTTCTGGCACCGCACCGTCCGTCCCGGCGACTTCATCCTGGCCTGCGGCGACGGCAACAGCCGGCTGACCGGACTCCACTGGTCGCAGTGGAGCCCGGGCGGTGCGACCGCCGTGGGCGTGAACATGGTCAACGACTGCAAGCCGTACTGCGCGGCCGGTGACTTCCACGCGTACCCGGTGAGCGTCCGGCTGGAGGAAGCCAGGCCGTGGAAGAAGCACCCGGGCGTCCAGCACTTCACCCGGATGAGCCTGACCTACCTGAAGGACCGCCCGGAGGGCTTCCAGCAGGTCATGACGTATCCGCTCTGGGACTGACCGCGGGCGTCACCCGGGCGCGCCCGGTGGGGCGTGTGACGGTGGGCCGCGCGGGCGATTCCGCGGCCCGGCTCCCGCCCCCGGCGACCCGTCCCCCGTCATGTTGGTGTGGCCCCGCACGCCGGCGCCTCGCGCGCCGACCGAAAAGAGGTCACATGCCCCGACTCCCCCGGCTGAGCGGCGCCGCCACGGCCGCGCTCGCGCTCGGCCTCCTCGCCGCCGCGCCCGCTTCCGGCCACGAGCCGCTCGTCACGGACGCACGCGTCCTCGCCCACTTCGACCTGGCCGCCGGGCAGACACCCGAGAACATCGCGCTCGACCGCGACGGCTCCGCCGACGTGACCTTCGCCTTCGCCCGGCAGGTCGCCCACGTCACGCCCGAGGGCCGGACGCGGGTCCGCGCGACCCTGCCCGCCGTGGCACACCCGGCCACCCCGCTCGTGCACCGGGCCGCGGTCACCGGCATCGCCCGCGCCCACGACGGCACGCTGTACGTCGGCTACGCCACCGGCACCGACGCGACCGGCATCTGGCGCCTGGCCCCCGACGGCGGCGCACCGCGGCGGATCGCCGCGCTGCCGGCCGACGGGCTGCCCAACGGGCTGGCCCTCGACGAGCGGCGGGGCGTGCTCTACGCGGCCGACTCGGTGCGCGGCACGATCTGGCGCGTCCCGCAGGCAGGCGGCACGGCCACGGCGTGGGCGACGGGCCGGGCACTCGCCCCGCTCCCGGGCCCGCCCGCGCACGGCCTCGGCGCCAACGGCATCAAGGTCCGGAGGGACTCCGTGTGGGTGTCCAACAGCGACCGGGGCACGCTGCTGCGCATCCCCGTCGGCCCGGACGGCTCACCCGGCCCCGTCGAGACCCGGGCCGACGCGCTCCCCGGCATCGACGACTTCGGCTTCCCCGGGTACGGCAGGAGCGTGCTGGCCGCGCTCAACTCCGGCAGCAAGGTCGTCCTGATCCGGCCGGACGGCACGGTCACGGACGTGCTCACCGCGCGGGACGGCCTGTCCAACCCGACCTCCGTGGCCGTCCGCGGCCGGACCGTGTACGTACCGAACTCCGCCCTCACCACCCGGCGGGACCCCAACCTCCTCCTGTCCCGCCTGCGCCACCTCATCGGCCGGGGATAGGAGGAGACCGGTCCCGCCGGCGCGGCCGTCAGACCAGTTCCGCCAGCAGGTCGCCGCCCTCCACCTGCTGGATGCGGGTGATGGCCAGCCGGGAGACGCGGCCCGCCCGGGGAGCGGTGATCGTGGCTTCCATCTTCATCGCCTCGATGGTGGCGATCGTGGCGCCGGCCGCCACCTCGTCGCCCTCGGCGACGGCCAGGGTCACCACACCGGCGAAGGGTGCCGCGACATGGCCGGGGTTGGACCGGTCGGCCTTCTCCGTCACCGGGATGTCGGAGGCCGCCGCGCGGTCACGGACCTGGATCGGGCGGAGCTGGCCGTTGAGCGTGGACATCACGGTGCGCATGCCGCGCTCGTCGGCCTCGCCGATCGCCTGCAGCTCGATCAGCAGCCGGACGCCGGGCTCCAGGTCGACGGCGTACTCCTTGCCCGGGCGCAGGCCGTAGAAGAAGGCCTTGCTGTCCAGCACGCTGGTGTCACCGAAGCTCTGCCGGTGCGTGTCGAACTCGCGCGTCGGGCCGGGGAACAGCAGCCGGTTGAGGGTGGCCCGCCGGTCCTTGGCCAGTCCCTCGCGGTCCTCGGCGGACAGCTCGGGGGCGGGCTTGGGCGCCGCACGGCCCTGGAGCGCCTTGGTGCGGAACGGCTCCGGCCAGCCGCCGGGCGGGGTGCCCAGCTCGCCCCGCAGGAAGCCGATCACCGAGTCGGGGATGTCGAACTTGTCGGGGGTCGACTCGAAGGCCTCCGGGGAGACGCCGGCACCGACGAGGTGCAGGGCCAGGTCGCCGACCACCTTGGAGGACGGGGTGACCTTGACCAGGCGGCCGAGGATGCGGTCGGCGGCGGCGTACATCGCCTCGATGTCCTCGAAGCGGTCGCCGAGGCCGAGGGCGACGGCCTGGGTGCGCAGGTTGGACAGCTGGCCGCCGGGGATCTCGTGGTGGTAGACCCGGCCGGTCGGCGAGGCGAGGCCCGCCTCGAACGGGGCGTAGATCCTGCGCACGCCCTCCCAGTACGGCTCCAGGTCGCCGACCGCCTGGAGGTCGAGGCCGGTGGGCCGCTCGGAGTGGTCGGTGGCGGCGACGATCGCGGACAGCGACGGCTGGGAGGTCGTACCGGCCATCGAGGCCACCGCGCCGTCGACCGCGTCGGCGCCGGCCTGGATCGCGGCGAGGTAGGTGGCGAGCTGGCCGCCGGCCGTGTCGTGCGTGTGCAGGTGCACGGGCAGGTCGAACTCGCGGCGCAGCGCGGTGACCAGCTTGGCGGCGGCCGGGGCACGCAGCAGGCCGGCCATGTCCTTGATCGCGAGGACGTGCGCGCCGGCCTCCACGATCTGTTCGGCCAGGCGCAGGTAGTAGTCGAGGGTGTAGAGCCGCTCGTTGGGGTCGTTGAGGTCGGCGGTGTAGCAGAGGGCGACCTCGGCGATCGCGGTGCCGGTCTCGCGTACGGCCTCGATGGCGGGCCGCATCTGGCCGACGTCGTTGAGGGCGTCGAAGATGCGGAAGATGTCGATGCCGGTGGCGGCGGCCTCCTGGACGAAGGCGTCGGTGACCTCGGTCGGGTACGGGGTGTAGCCGACGGTGTTGCGGCCGCGCAGCAGCATCTGGAGGCAGATGTTGGGGACGGCCTCGCGCAGGGCGGCCAGCCGCTCCCAGGGGTCCTCGGCGAGGAAGCGCAGGGCGACGTCGTAGGTGGCGCCGCCCCAGCACTCCAGGGAGAGGAGCTGCGGCAGGGTGCGGGCCACGACCGGGGCGACGGCGAGCAGGTCCTTGGTGCGCACCCGGGTGGCGAGCAGGGACTGGTGGGCGTCGCGGAAGGTGGTGTCGGTGACGCCGATGGTCGGCGACTGGCGCAGGTGCCGGGCGAAGCCCTCGGGGCCGAGGTCGACGAGGAGCTGACGGGAGCCCGCGGGCGGCTCGCCCGCGGGCAGCGGCGGCAGCTTGGTCAGCGGGTCGAGCAGGTCGGGCCGCTTGCCGTGCGGCTTGTTGACGGTGACGTCGGCGAGGTAGGTGAGCAGCTTGGTGCCGCGGTCGGCGGAGGAGCGGGCGGTGAGCAGGTGCGGGCGCTGCTCGATGAAGGAGGTCGTGACGCGCCCGGCCTGGAAGTCGGGGTCGTCCAGGACCGCCTGGAGGAACGGGATGTTGGTCGCGACACCGCGGATGCGGAACTCGGCCACGGCACGCCGGGCCCGGCCGATCGCGGCGTGGAAGTCGCGGCCCCGGCAGGTGAGCTTGACCAGCATGGAGTCGAAGTGCGCGCTGATCTCCGTACCGGCGTGGGTGGTGCCGCCGTCGAGGCGGATGCCGGAGCCGCCCGGGGAGCGGTACGCGCTGATCCGGCCGGTGTCCGGGCGGAAGCCGTTGGCGGGGTCCTCGGTGGTGATCCGGCACTGGAGGGCGGCGCCGCGCAGGGTGACGGTGTCCTGGGAGAGGCCGAGGTCGGCGAGGGTCTCGCCGGAGGCGATCCGCATCTGGGCCTGGACCAGGTCGACGTCGGTGACCTCCTCGGTCACGGTGTGCTCGACCTGGATGCGCGGGTTCATCTCGATGAACACGTGGTTGCCGTCGCGGTCGAGCAGGAACTCCACGGTGCCGGCGTTGCGGTAGCCGATCTCGCGGGCGAAGCGGACGGCGTCGGCGCAGATCCGGTCGCGCAGGGCCGGGTCCAGGTTGGGCGCGGGGGCCAGCTCGATGACCTTCTGGTGGCGGCGCTGCACCGAGCAGTCGCGCTCGAAGAGGTGGATCACGTTGCCCTCGCCGTCGGCGAGGATCTGCACCTCGATGTGGCGGGGCTCGACGACGGCCTTCTCCAGGAAGACGGTCGGGTCGCCGAACGCGGACGCGGCCTCGCGGGAGGCGGCCTCGATGGACTCGCGCAGCTGGGCGGGGTCCTCCACGCGGCGCATGCCGCGCCCGCCGCCGCCGGCGACCGCCTTGACGAAGACGGGGAAGCCGATCTCCTCGGCGGCGCGCACCAGTTCGTCCACGTCCGTGGAGGGCTGGGAGGAGCCGAGCACGGGTACGCCGGCCGCGCGGGCGGCGGCGACCGCGCGGGCCTTGTTGCCGGTCAGCTCCAGCGTGGCCGCGCTCGGGCCGACGAAGGTGATGCCCGCCTCCTCGCAGGCGCGGGCCAGTTCCGGGTTCTCCGACAGGAAGCCGTAGCCCGGGTAGACGGCGTCGGCGCCCGCCCGGCGGGCGGCGGCCACGATCTCCTCGACGGAGAGGTAGGCGCGCACCGGGTGCCCCGGCTCCCCGATCTCGTACGCCTCGTCGGCCTTCAGCCGGTGCAGCGAGTTGCGGTCCTCGTGCGGGAACACGGCGACGGTGCGCGCGCCGAGTTCGTAGCCCGCCCGGAACGCACGGATCGCGATCTCGCCACGGTTGGCGACCAGCACCTTGCGGAACATCTTGGATTCCCTTCAGCTGCCCTGCCGGCGACGAACACCCTGGTGTCAGCCACGCCCTGCCGTACTCGCGGCCACCTTAGGGGGTGCCCGTACGGGGCGAGGTGCGAAAACCATCACATTGACGAGGTGGCCGGCGCCACAGGGGCACGCCGACCCGGTGGGTGGGCGCGGGGGTCCGTATCACCCGAATGCTCTACAAGCGTTCCGGTGCCGTGCCGGTGCATCACGCAAAGAGCACGGAACCGTTCTGTTTCGATCACGAACTCTCGTATAGTTGCGGCCACTTGACCACCAGTGTCAGCCGTCTCTGCCGCGAGGACCCCACCGGACCGATGACCGCGCCCACGCACCCCGGCGTTCACCCCTCCCTCCGTCCGTTCGCCTCCGCCCTCGCCGTGACCGGTGCGCTGTCGGCGCTCGCGGTCTGCGCGGCCGTGGCGGCGGCGCCCGGCCCGGTGCGCGCCCCGCTCGCCTGGGGCGCGGGCGCGGCGGCCGTCGTGCTCAGCGCGGCGGTGGCCGCCGCCGCGCACGCCCTGCACACCGCGCGCACCACCCGGCGCAGGCTGGAGAGCGCCACCCAGGACATCGGACGGCTGCTGCGGCAGCATGCCCGAAGCGCCGAGGAGGCGCGCCAGGAGCAGCAGCGGCTCATCGACGAACTCGCGCAGCAGCGAACGGAGTTGACGGAGTCGTTCGCGGCCGAGCGGGCCCGGTCGGAGCAGGAGGCCGCGCGCGAGCTGGACCGGCTCCGGCAGGAGAACGACCGGCTCACCGGCGAGTCGGAGCGGGCCAGGCGGGAGCGGGCCACCGCGCTCTCCGCCACCTCCAACGCCGCCGCCCGGATGCAGGCCCTCGCCACCGCCACACTGGCCGACCTGCGGGCGATGGAGGACCGGCACACCGACGAGGACGTGCTGGCCGACCTGCTCCACCTCGACCACCGCACCGCCCAGGCCGGCCGGCTCGCCGACTCCGTCGCCGTGCTCACCGGGGCGCGGTCGGGCCGCCGGTGGGCGCGGCCGATCGGGATGGAGTCGATCCTGCGGGGCGCGATGGGCCGGATCGCCGGGTACCGGCGGGTCCGGGTGCACTCGGTCAGCGAGGCCTTCGTCGCCGGGCACGCCGCCGAGGGCGTGATGCACGCGCTCGCCGAGCTCCTCGACAACGCCGCGAACTTCTCGCCGCCGACCGCCGAGGTCCACGTGTACGTGGAGGAGGTGCCGGCCGGTGTCATCGTGTCGGTGGAGGACAGCGGGCTGGTGATGGGCGAGGTGCAGCTGCGCCGCGCCGAACGGGCGGTCTCCGGTGACATCACCGGCCTCGGCGGCCTCACCGGCACCCGGCTCGGGCTCGCCGTGGTCGGCCGGCTGGCCCGCAAGCACGGGCTGAAGGTGTCGTTCCGGCCGTCGGCGCGCGGGGGCACGGGCGTGCTGATGCTCGTTCCGCAGGACATCCTGACCGGTCCCGCCCCGGACGGGCCGGCCGCCGTCACCCCGCCCCCGGTGAGCAGCCCGCCGGTACCGGAGCCGGCCGCCGTGGACACCGCCGTGGTCCACGAGTCCGCCGCGCCGCCGGAGGAGGGCCCGGCCGGACTGCCCAGGCGCCGCCGGGGCCGTACGCTCGCCGAGGCCGAACGCGCCCGGTCCGCGCCGGGCACCGCAGCGTCCCGCACCGCACCGGCCCCCGACGCGGCCAGGGCCCGCGTCGCCCGCTTCAGCAGCTTCCGCCAGGCGGTACGGCCGTCCGCCCCGGACCCCCGGCAGCCCGACCCGGCGCCGCCCGCGACCACGGCGAACGAGCGGGCCGGCTCCCCGGCGCCCGAGCCGCACCACGCCACGGCCCCCGACGACCTCACGGCCGGGCCCGCACGGGACGCCGTAGGGGACGGTCGTACCGCCGGTGCCCCGCACGGTTCCGCGCCGGACGAGCCGGCCGGCGACTCCTCGTCCGGCGGTGGCCGGCACAGCGACCCCGACCCCTCCCACCCGCACGCGCACCCGGAAGGCGACACCACTTCATGACCGGCCCGATCACCGCCGACGAGAAGCTCACCTGGCTCCTGGAGGGCCTGCTGGAGAGGACCCCGGGGGCCCGGCACGCGCTCGTGCTGTCCCGGGACGGGCTGAAGCTGTGCCGTACGCCGGAGCTGAGCGTCGACCGGGCCGACCAGCTGGCCGCGATCGCCGCCGGCATCCAGTCGCTCTCGCAGGGCGCCTCCGTCGAGTTCGGCGACGGAACCGGCGGGGTGCGCTCGGCGATGACGGAGTTCTACGGCGGTGTCCTGTTCATCGTGGAGGCGGGTGCCGGCGCCCATCTGGCCGTGATCGCCACGGAGGACGCGGACGCCGGTGTCGTCGGGCACAACATGAGCGAACTGGTGGAGCAGCTCGGCGAGCACCTGACCGCTCCGCCCCGTACGTCATGAGCGGACCGGGCATGCACCGTCCGGGCCGGGACGACGCCCCGGACCGGCTGTACACCCTCACCCAGGGACGCACGCGGACCGGCCCCGACACGCCCTTCGACCTGGTCACCCTGGTGGTCGCCGAGTCGGAGCCGGCGGCCGGGATGCAGTCGGAGCACGCGGCGATCCTGAGGCTGGCCCGGTTCCCCACCTCGGTGGTGGAGATCGCCGCCGAGCTGCGGCTGCCCGTGGGCATCACCAAGGTGCTGCTGTGCGACCTGCTGGCGGCGGGCCGGGTCAGCGCCCGTCATCCGCACCGGCCGGCCGTCACCGATCCCGACATCCTGGAGCAGGTGCTCGTTGGACTCCGCAACCTCTGAGACACGCACCCCGTTGGGTGCCTCCGCCGACCAGGGCTTCAAGATCGTGGTCGTGGGCGGCTTCGGCGTCGGCAAGACCACCCTGGTCCGTTCCGTCAGCGAGATCCGTCCCCTGAACACCGAGGAGACGATGACCCGGGCCGGCGAGGGCGTCGACGACGTCCGGCAGGTCCGCGGCAAGACGGGCACCACCGTCGCCTTCGACTTCGGCCGGATCACCCTGGACACCCGCAACGTGCTGTACCTGTTCGGCGCGCCGGGCCAGGAGCGGTTCTGGTTCCTGTGGGACCGGCTGTTCGCCGGCACGCTCGGCGCGGTCGTGCTGGTCGACACCCGGCGGATCGACGACTCCTGGTACGCCATCGACCGGCTGGAGCACCACGGCACGCCGTTCATCGTGGCCTGCAACGACTTCGGCGGCCCGGTCCGCGCCGGCGCGGACCTGCGCGAGGCCCTGGACCTGGACCCGCAGGTGCCGCTGGTCGACTGCGACGCCCGCTCCCGGGAGTCGGGCAAGCAGGTCCTGATCACGCTGGTGCAGCACGTCAAGCACCGGTACGCCGACCCGTCCGTGCGAACGGGCCCGCCCCGACAGGAGCTCGTGTGACCACCCCCGACGCCGTCCCGCTCAGCGGGCCCCGGTTCCAGACCGAACCCGCCACGCTCTACCGGGAGATGCGGCGCGACCACGGCGCCGTGGTGCCGGTCCTGCTCGACGGTGACGTCCCGGCCTGGCTCGTGCTCGGTTACCGCGAACTGCACCAGGTCACCGGCGACCCGGTGCTGTTCAGCCGGGACTCGGACCTGTGGAACCAGTGGGAGAACATCCCCGCGGACTGGCCGCTGCTGCCGATGATCGGGCGCAGGCAGCCGTCGATCCTGTACACGGTCGGCGAACGGCACCGGCAGCGCGCGGCCATGATCGCGAACGCGCTGGAGACGGTGGACCCGTTCGAACTGCGCGGGCACGCCGAGCGGTTCGCGGACGAGCTGATCGACGCGCTGTGTGCCGCGGGCGAGGCCGATCTGGTCGCGCAGTACGCGATGCTGCTGCCGGTGCGGGTGCTGGCCCGGCTGTACGGCTTCCCGGACGAGGACGGACCGGGGCTGGTGACCGCCCTCAACGACATGATCGACGGGCGGGAGCGGGCGCTGGCCGGGCAGGCCCATCTGGCCGCCTCCATGGGGCAGTTGCTGGCCGACCGGAGGAAGGAGCCCGCGCGGGACGTGGTCTCCCGGATGCTCGCCGACGACAGCGGGTTCGGCGACGAGGAGATCGCGCAGGACCTGATGGTGATGATGGCGGCCGGGCACCAGCCGACCGCGGACTGGATCGGCAACTCGCTGCGGCTGATGCTGACCGACGACCGGTTCGCCGCGTCGCTGTTCGGCGGGCGCAACAGCGTCGCCGAGGCGATGAACGAGGTGCTGTGGGAGGACACGCCGACGCAGAACGTGGCCGGCCGCTGGGCCTCCCGCGACACCCACCTCGGCGGCCGGCGCGTCAAGGCCGGCGACCTGCTGCTGCTCGGCCTGCAAGGGGCCAACTCCGATCCGCAGGTGCGCACCGACGCCTCCGCGCTGACCGGCGGCAACAACGCGCACTTCTCCTTCGGTCACGGCGAGCACCGCTGTCCGTTCCCCGCGCAGGAGATCGCCGAGGTGATCGCGCGGACCGGCATCGAGGTGGTCCTGGACCGGCTGCCGGACATCGACCTCGCGGTGCCGGCCGGGTCCCTCGCCCGCCGGCCCTCGCCCTGGCTGCGGGGACTGACCGGGCTGCCCGTCCGGTTCACCCCCGTACTCGCCCGCTGATCCCGCGCCGCCCTCCGCCGGCCCCGCCGTCCCGCCCCCGCCGTACCCGACCCTGCCCTGGGAGGCACGTCACGATGACGACCGGTACCCAAGCACCCCGCATCGCCCTGGACCCCTTCGTCACCGACCTGGACGCCGAGAGCGCGGCGCTGCGCGCGGCCGGCCCGCTCGCCGCCGTCGAGCTGCCCGGCGGGGTCCCGGTGTGGGCCGTCACCCACCACGCCGAGGCGAAGGCGCTGCTCACCGACCCGCGGCTGGTGAAGGACATCGACGTGTGGGGCGCCTGGCGGCGCGGTGAGATACCCGCGGACTGGCCGCTGATCGGTCTGGCCAACCCGGGCCGTTCCATGCTCACGGTGGACGGCGCCGACCACCGCCGGCTGCGCGGCCTGGTCGCGCAGGCCCTCACCCCGCGCCGGGTGGAGCGGATGCGGGAGCGGATCGAGAAGCTCACCCGGGACCTGCTGGACGCGCTGCCCGCCGACGGCTCCCCCGTCGATTTGAAGGCGGCCTTCGCCTACCCGCTGCCGATGTACGTCGTCGCCGACCTCATGGGCATCGAGGAGGCACGGCTGCCCCGGCTGAAGGTGCTGTTCGAGAAGTTCTTCTCCACGCAGACCCCGCCGCAGGAGGTCGTCGCGACCCTGACCGAGCTGGCGGAGATCATGGCCGAGACGGTGGCGGCGAAGCGGGCCGCGCCCGGCGACGACCTGACCAGCGCGCTGGTCCTCGCCTCGGAGGACGGCGACCGGCTCACCGACGAGGAGATCGTCTCCACGCTCCAGCTGATGGTGGCGGCGGGCCACGAGACGACGATCTCGCTGATCGTCAACGCCGTCGTCAACCTCTCCACCCACCCGGAGCAGCGCGCCCTGGTGCTGTCCGGCCAGGCCGACTGGTCGGCGGTGATCGAGGAGACCCTGCGGTACTCCACCCCCACCTCCCATGTCCTGATCCGGTTCGCCACCGAGGACGTGCCGGTCGGCGACCGGGTGATCCCGGCCGGGGACGCGCTGATCGTGTCGTACGGGGCGATCGGCCGGGACGAGAACGCGCACGGCCCGACCGCCGGGGAGTTCGACGTCACCCGCGTGACGCGGAACCGGCACATCTCCTTCGGCCACGGCCCGCACGTGTGCCCGGGCGCCGCGCTGTCCCGGCTGGAGGCGGGGGTGGCCCTGCCCGCGCTCTACGACCGGTTCCCCGGCCTGGAGCTGGCGGTGCCGGCGAGCGAGCTGCGCAACAAGCCGGTGGTCACGCAGAACGACCTGTTCGAACTGCCGGTCCGGCTGTGTCCCTAGCCGCGACGCCCCCCGGCACGCCTTGACTTCGAGAGCGCTCCAACTCGTAGCGTCGCAGACGGCGCGCGCGGCCTTCCCCCACGGGATGCCGGGTGCCGCGATCCGTCGCTAGATGGAGAGAGGCCATGTGCCGCGCCGGAAAGACGATCGAGTACGCAGGAAGGGATTCCCCATGCAGAAGCGCAGGCTGCGGGACCTCCAGGTATCGGCCATCGGGCTCGGATGCATGGGGATGTCCGCCTTCTACGGCTCCGCCGACCAGGGCGAGGGCATCGCGACCATCCGGCGCGCCCTCGAACTCGGCATCGACTTCCTCGACACCGCGCAGGTCTACGGGCCGCTCACCAACGAGTCGCTGGTGGGCGAGGCGATCAAGGGGCATCGCGACGAGTACGTCATCGCGACGAAGTTCAACTACCGGATGGACGACGCCGTGCCCGGCGACATGAGCACGGTCGGCCGGCAGGACGGCTCGGCCGAACATGTGCGGGCCTCGGTGCACGGCTCGCTCCAGCGGCTCGGCACCGACCACATCGACCTGTACTACCAGCACCGGGTCGACCCGGCCGTGCCCATCGAGGAGACGGTCGGCGCGCTGGGCGAGCTGGTCGCCGAGGGCAAGGTGCGGTACATCGGGCTGAGCGAGGCGAGCGCGGAGACCATCCGGCGGGCCCACGCCGTGCACCCGGTGACCGCGGTGCAGAGCGAGTACTCGCTGTGGTCGCGGGACGTGGAGGCGGAGGTGCTGCCCGTCTGCCGGGAGCTGGGCATCGGCTTCGTGCCGTACTCGCCGCTCGGCCGCGGCTTCCTCGCCGGCCGGTTCAGCTCCCCGGACGAGCTGGACGCGAACGACTGGCGTCGGGAGAACCCCCGCTTCACGGACGCTCATCTGCAGGCCAACCTGCGGCTGGCGGAGAAGGTGAAGGAGATCGCCGCCGAGAAGGGGGTGACCCCGGCCCAGCTGGCGATCGCCTGGGTGCTGGCGCAGGGCGAGGACCTGGTGCCGATCCCCGGCACCAAGCGCCGCACCTACCTGGAGCAGAACGCCGCCGCGGTCGACATCGAGCTGACCGCGGACGACCTGGCCCGCATCGACGCCGAGCTGCCGCAGGCGTCGGGTGAGCGGTACGACGAGGCGGGGATGCGGACGGTCAACCGCTAGCGGGCGCACGGGGGCGGGGCCGGTGTGGCCGAGGACACGGCCGGTCGGACCGGGCACGGACGGCGGCGCGGCTGTGAGGAACCCCACGCGTCCTCCAACTCGCCCAGGTGTCCGGGTGGTTGGGGGACGCCGGCCGGGGCGGGCGGTCGCGGTGGCGACGACCGCGGTGTCCCGTCTGCCAGCATGGTCGGCGCCCTGACCAGGCGGCCCGGCCGTGCAATGCCGCCGGATCGACGGGAACCGCCGGTCTGTCCCACCGCCTGGTTGTCGAGTACCCCGCCGTGCCCTCTGCTGTCTCCGCCCTGCCCGCGCCCACGTCCGTGTCCCCCACCGCCCCGGTGTCCCGTTCGCCGTGGCGTTCCCTGCGGTACCGGAGCATGCGCTGGTGGTCGGCCGCGAACTTCGTCTCCAACGCCGGTACGTGGATGCAGCTCACGGTGCAGAACCTGCTGGTGCTGCACATCACGGGCTCGGCGGCGGCGACCGGTCTGTCCATGTCGGTCCAGGCGGCGCCCGCGCTGTTCGTGAGTCTGCTCGGCGGCGCGGCCGTGGACCGCTGGCCCCGGAAGCTGACGGTCACCGTGAGCCAGGCCCTGCTCGGCGCGGTCGCCTTCACGACGGCGCTGCTGGTGGCGCTGGACCGGATCGACATGCCGGCCCTGCTGGTGCTGGCCGCGGTGACCGGCGTCATCGCCACCGTCGACGGGCCCGCCTGCGCGCTGCTCGGCAACGATCTCGTGCCGGTGGCGGACGTACCGTCCGCGATCGGCGTGGGCGCGCTGGTGCACAGCGCCGGCCGGCTGGCGGGCACCGCCCTGGCCGGCGTGACCGTCGGCTTCCTCGGCACGGGCGCCGCCTACGCCGCCAACGGGCTGTCGTTCCTGTTCGTGGCCGCGGTGGTGCCGTTCCTGCGGCCCGCGCCCGGGGCCGCCGCGGAGCCGGCGGCCGGGCCGCGGGCGGCTCCGGCCCCGGCGCGGATGACCGTACGGGAGGGCCTGTCCTTCTTCGCGCGCCGGCCCCGCCTGGTCGCGCTGGCGGGCATCACCGGGCTCAGTTCCGTCTTCGGCCGCAACTACGGCCTGACGCTCGCCGTCCTCGTCACCGGGCCGCTGGCCGGTGGCGCCGGGGCGTTCGGCACGGTCTCCACGGTGCTCGCCGTCGGCGGCATCCTCGGCGCGGTCCTCGGCGCCCGGCTGCGCCGGCCGTCCGTGCGGACCGTGGGTCTGCTCGCGGCGGCGGGCGCGCTGCTCCAGGTGGTGGCGGGCCTGTCCCCGTCCCTGGCCGTGCTGCTGGTGCTGGTTCTGCCGATGGCGATCGTGGAGTCCGTCTCCGACACCGCCGGTACGGCCGTGCTCCAGACCGACCCGCCGCCGCACCTGCGGGGCCGGGTGCTCGGGGTGTGGAGCAGCGTCGGCACGGTGTGGAGCCTGGGCGGACCGCCGCTGCTGGGCCTGCTGATGGAGTGGGCCGGTGCGCGCGGCGCCCTGGTGGCCGGCGGGCTGCTCATCGCCGGGTCGGTCGGCGCGGGTCTGCTGGTGCGCCGCCGCGGCGGACCGGTGCCGCTGACGGTGCGCGCGAAGGACGGCGACCTGACCGGCCGCGAGGCCCTGGGGACGGCGGCCTGACGCCTGCGTCCCCGGTGCCGGCCGGCGTCAGTCGTGCCGGCCGGGCAGGTGGTACACGTGGAAGGCCTGCCCGATCACCGGCTGGGCGACGTTGCGGACGCGGACGCCCCCGCTGGTCATGCCGTGCTCGGTGCCGGCATGGGCGTGGCCGTGCACCGCGAGGTCGGCGCCGCCGGTGTCGATGGCCTCCGCGAGCAGATAGCTGCCGAGGAACGGATAGATCTCCAGCGGCTCCCCGGCCAGGGTGTCCGGCACCGGCGAGAAGTGGGTCAGCGCGATCCGTGCGTCGCAGCCCTGTTCGTCCAGTTCCTTCAGGGCGCTGTGCAGGCCGTCGGCGCACCGGCGGGTGTAGCGCACGAACTCCTTCATGAGCGGTTCGCCGAACTCCCCGGCGCAGCGGCCGACGAATCCGCCGCCGAAGCCCTTGGTCCCGGCGACCCCGATCCGGGCGCCGTCGGCGGTGACGACGGCGGCCTGCCCTTCGAGGACGTGCGCGCCCGCGTCCCGGAGGATCGCGGTGACCTCCTCGGGCCGCTCGTCGTGGTGGTCGTGGTTGCCGAGTACGGCGACGACGGGCACCCCGAGGTCCTTGATCTCCCGGGCCACGATCGCGGCCTCCTCCGGTGTGCCGTGCCGGGTGAGGTCGCCGGCGAGCAGCAGGACGTCGGCGCATCCGGGCAGGGTCTCGAAGGAGGGCCGCAGCGTGCCCTGGCTCTCGGGGCCCATGTGGATGTCCCCGACGGCCGCGACGCGGATCATGTCAGGTCCTCTCCGTGGTCGGGCGAGGAGGTCCCGGCGACGAGCAGGTCACTGTGGACCGGGTGCCCCGCCAGTTCCTCGCGGGCCATGCGCAGGATGTCGTCCCGGCACTGGGTGGACGGCACGGTGCCGGTGAGCAGGACGGCGTCGCCGCGCAGTTCGAGCCGCACCCCGAGCTCCGCGAGGTCTCCGCCGGCCAGGTGCTCGGCGAGGTGGGCGACGCGGTAGTCCAGGCTCCCTGCCGCCGGCGGGGGCGGCGGGCTGGTGTCGGTCATGGCTGCCCCTCCTGGGGGTCGATCACGTTCAGCCGTTCGAGCAGGAAGAGGAACGCGGCGGGCATGGGCTGCTGGCCGCAGGACGCGCGGACCGTGTCCCAGTCGACCTTCTCGCGGACCGCGCGGGCCACCGGCAGCACCGAACCGAAGTCGCAGTAGTGCTCGGAGAAGGCGCTGATCAGGCTGCGGATCAGGTCGGTCGGGCAGAGCACGGGCATGAGCACCGAGTCGACCGGCAGGACGTGCGCCCGGTCGAGCATGTCCCGGGTGACCGGCTGGTGGGCCAGCGCGAAGATGATGTCGATGTTCTGCCCGTGGCAGGTGGTCTTCAGCAGCCAGTCCTCCGGCGGGGTCCGCACGCCGAGACCTGCCTCGCGCAGCGTGGCGGCCACCGCTTCGGCGTCCTCGGGCAGGATGGCGAAGTCGGCGTCGTGCTGGAGGTAGCGGCTGCCGCCGTGGGCGTAGACGGCCACGCTGCCGGCCAGCGCGAAGGGATGGCCGGCGCGTTTGAGCAGCGCGCCGATCGCCTTGGTGGCCTCCAGGATCGCCTGGCTGCGGTCCTGCGGCAGTTCCGACGGTTCGGGCGTGGGCGTGAGCGGGTCCGGCCCCGAGGCGAGACGGAGTTCGGTGACCTCCGGTCGCGTCAGGGGCGCGGTGTCCTCCCCGTTGTGCGTCATGACCTCTCCATTCGGCACCCTGCACCCCCGGGCGGCGGGTCGGTCCCGGGGGTCGTACGGGTACCCGGCGCGCCGCCCGCGACACGGCGTCGCCGGAAAGGTTCACTCCGCCACCACGGGCGCCGGGGTTCCGGTGGTGTGGACCGGGTGTGACGTGCGCGGTACCCCTCGCGGGCGCACGCTGAGAGGCATGGCACCCCCGCTCGGACGCGTGGGCCCGCGGCAGCCGTGGCAGTCGGCGCACGCGCTGCTGGTGCTCCCGGTCGCGCTCATCGCGGCGATCACAGTGGTGGACCTGCGGTCCCCGACCAACGTCCATCTCGGGCCGGCCCTGGTGATCGCCCCCGCGCTCACCCCCTCCTTCGCCGGGCCGCGGACCACGGCCTGTGTCGGGGCGCTCGCGGTGGCCGCCCAGACCCTCATCGGCTTCCACCACGGCGGGATCGGCACCACGAACCACATCGTGCAGATCATCACCCTGGTCGTCCTGGTGGTGCTCACCGTCGTCTACAGCGCGCTCCGGCAGCGCCGGCAGGCCCAGCTGGCCCAGGTCCGCACCGTCGCCGAGGCCGCGCAGCACGTGCTGATGTGGCCGCTGCCCGAGCAGATCGGCCCGCTGCGGATCGCCTCGCTGTACCTGGCCGCGGAGGACGAGGCGCAGATCGGCGGCGACCTGTACGCGGCGACGGTGAGCGACGGCGCGATCCGGCTCCTGATCGGTGACGTCCGCGGCAAGGGGCTACCCGCCATCGGTGAGGCCGCGCTGCTGCTCGGCGCCTTCCGGGAGAGCGCCCACCGGCACATCCCGCTGGCCGAGCTGGCGAACCGGCTGAACCAGAGCGTCACCCGCTACGCGGCCGATCTGGAGACCCCGGAGGAGGAGGGCGAGCGGTTCGCCACCGCCCTCCTCGTGGAGATCCCGGACCGCGACCCGCTCACCCGGATGACCAGCTGTGGTCATCCGCCGCCGCTGCTGCTGAGCCCCGGGCACGCCGTGACGGTCCCGAGCCTGCACCCCTCGCCGCCCCTCGGGGTGCACGTCGGCAGCGAGCACACACTGGACGTGTTCTCGTTCGAGCCGGGTGACACGCTGCTGCTCTACACGGACGGGGTCGTGGAGGCCCGGGACGAGCACGGCCGGTTCTATCCGCTGTCCGAGCGGGTCCTGCGGTGGGCCGAGGACAGCCCCGAGGCCCTGATGCACCACCTGCGGCGCGATCTGCTCGCCCACGTCGGCGGCCGGCTCGGCGACGACGCCGCGCTCATCGCGGTACACCGCACCCACGTCGAACGCCGCCGGCACCACGGCCGCGGGGACCCGGGCCGGAGCGGCTGAGCGAGCGGCCGGCGGCGGCTCCGCGCCCGCCGCGGTGCTCGTGTTCAACTGCCCTTGCGGCAATGTTCGGTTCGGGGGGTGGCCCCTCCTGCGGGGGCGTTGCGAGAATCTGCGGCGGGCATCTCCATCGACCCCGACGCCCGACGTGCGCCCGCTGCGACCCGGGAGGCAACCCGATGCCCGCACCCGTACGACGCCTGCTCGCCGGTCTGGCCCTGCTGCCGGCGCTGCTGTCCCCCGTGGCCGCGCAGGCGGCACCCGGCGGTCCCGCGAAGGGCCGCTTCGACCTCCAGGCGCACCGCGGCGGCCTCGGCCTGACGACCGAGGAGTCCCTGGAGGGCTTCGGCAAGGCGCTGCGGCTCGGGGTGTCCACGCTGGAGCTGGACACCCAGGTCACCAGGGACCTGCGGGTGGTCGTCAACCACGACCGGCAGATCAGCGGCGTCAAGTGCCGGGACACCGGTCCGGTCACGCCCGGCGACCCGATGTACCCGTACGTCGGCAAGTACATCAAGGACCTGACGCTCGCTCAGATCAGGACGCTCGACTGCGGCTACCAGCAGCTGCCCGGCTTCCCCGAGCAGGAGGTCGTCAAGGGCTTCCGGATGGTGGAGCTGAAGGACGTCCTGCACCTGGTCGAGAGCTACCGTGCCCGGGGCGTGCGGCTGAACATCGAGACGAAGGTGGAGGCGGGCGCGCCCGAACAGACCGCGCCCCGCGAGGTGTTCGTCCGCCGTGTCTACGAGGAGATCCACCGCTCGGGCGTCGAGCGGCAGGTCACCATCCAGTCCTTCGACTGGGGTGCGCTCCGGGTGATGCACCGGCTGGCGCCGAGGTGGCCGCTGGTGGCGCTGACGAACTACGACTTCCTGCAGATCGGCAAGCCGGGCGCGTCCCCGTGGCTGGGCGGGATCGACGCCGACGACTACGACGGGGACTTCGTCCGGGCGGCCGCGACCCTGCCCGGGGTCACCACCCTCTCCCCCAACTACGGCTTCCCGCAGAACGGCAAGGTCGGCGACCCCGGGTTCCGGTTCTACTCCGACGCGGCGATGGTCGCGCGGGCGCACGCCCGGGGGCTGAAAGTGGTGCCGTGGACCTGTGACGACCCGGCGACCGTGGAGGCGCTGATGGACCTGGGCGTCGACGGGATCATCACCGACTATCCCGACCGCGTCCGGCGGATCATGGCCGAGCGCGGTATGCCGCTGCCCCGGTCCTACCGGCCGCACGGACGCGGCTGACCGGCTCGGCGGGCGTGAGCCCCGCTCCGAATGGGGCGGGGCGGGACCCACGTCCGGGCCCCTCGTCAGCCGGCCGGCTTCAGACCGGTGATCTTCAGGGTCTTCAGGTCGGACTGGACGTCGATCCGGCTGACCTGCGGGTGCGGGCCGTCGCCCCAGGTGAGCGTGACCCGGCTGGTGGCGTGACCCATTCCGGAACCGGTGTAGGTCACCTTCCACTTCACCGGCACGTTCTGCGCGAACAGGATGCCGTCGGCGTGTTCCTTCTTCTCGTAGGCGGCGACCTGCTTCCGGGCGGCGGCCGAGAGGTAGAAACCGCGCAGCGCCTTGGCGGCGGGCCCGGCCGTGGCGTCGTCGGTGGCCCAGGTGGCGTCGATGTAGGCGCCGTAGAAGTCGGCCACGTGCTGGGTGACGTTGCGCGGGTCGCCCTGGGCGGACGACACGGCGGCGGCGCGGGTGGTGTGGCTCGCGGAGACGCCCGCCAGGGCGGGCGTGACGGCGGCCAGGGTGAGGCCGGCGGTGAGGACCGTTGCGGTGAGCAGGGCCTTGCGCTTGCGGACGGACATGTGCGTCATTCCCCCGGTTTCTTCGCGACCGGTCCGATCCCGGCCTTCGACGGACCTTAAGACCGCGTTTCCCCCGCCCTGGTTCCGCTTCCGCACCTCTTCTTTTCGGTCATTTCGGTGCGCGCCGCTCCCGCCCCTCGACGAGCCGGGCGAGGTTGTCCAGGGCCATGCGGGTGCCCCGTTCGTTGTCCCGGGGCGGGATCGCGTCGGGGACGCCTTCGTGCCGGATCTCCACGTCCGTGCCGCCGTCGGACCCGGTGAGCGTCGTCGTCATGGTCATCGTGGAGCGCAGGGCGTCGTCACCGGTCTCGAAGGCGAGGACCTCGACGACGAGGGCGCCGGGCACGAGCCGGGCGAAGTGACCCCGGTAGGTGTCCGTGCGCCCGCCCGACTTCCCGGCGCCGCCCGGACCGTCGTGGCTGAGGGAGATCCGGAAGGTTCCGCCCTCGCGGGCGTCGAAGGTGTGCACGCGGGCGGTCATGCCGGCCGGCACCCGCCAGACCGCCACCGCCTCCGGGTCGGTCAGGGCCCGGTGGACGGCGTGCGGCGGCGCGTCCACGTGCCGGGTGACTCGGGTGGTGTACATGGGCTCACGGTAGCGGTCCGGCACCGCCCCCGCCGTCGTACGACGGGAGGCGGGGCCGGGGTCCGGGAGGTGGTTCGGACCCCGGCCCCGGGTCTGTCACGGCTTGCGGGCGACCGCGCCGTACATCGCGATGTCCGCGTCCCGGATGCCCTGCTCGCCGCTGCCGTCGGGGTGCCACTTGTGCACCTGGACGATGCCGGGCTCGACCAGGTCGAGGCCGGTGAAGAACTCGTGGGCCTCGTCCAGGGTGCGCAGCCGCATCGGCATGTTGCGGGCCGCGTACTCGTGGGCGACCCGGCCCACCTCCTCCGGCGCGAACTCGGCGGTGCCGATGGACATCGCCAGGTAGCTGCCGGAGGGCAGCGGTTCCAGCAACCGCCGTACGACGCCGACCGCGTCGTCCGCGTCCAGCATGAAGTGGACGATGGCGATGACGGTGAGCGCGACGGGCCGGCTCAGGTCCAGGGTCTCGCGCAGTTCGGGGGCGTCCAGGATGGCCGCGGGGTCCCGGAAGTCGGCCTCGAGGTAGGCGGTGCGGCCCTCGGGGGCGCTGGCCAGCAGGCCCTGGGAGAGGGTGAGCACGATCGGGTCGTTGTCGACGTAGACGACCCGGGACTCGGGGGCCACGGCCTGGGCGATCTCGTGCAGGTTGGGAGAGGTCGGGATGCCGGTGCCGATGTCCAGGAACTGGCGCATGCCCGCCTCCTCGGCGAGCCAGCGCACGGCGCGGTTCATGAAGTCGCGGTTGGCACGCATGTGTACCGGGAGCGCGGGCCACTCCCTCGCCATCGCGTCGCCCGCCTCCTTGTCGGCGGGGTAGTAGTCCTTGCCGCCGAGTATGTAGTCGTAGATGCGGGCGGAGTGGGCGTTCTCGGTGTCGATCCGGTCGGCCGGCCATCCGTTGTCGGGCAACGCCGTGTCTCCCATTCGGTCGAGGGGTCGGGGGCTCCGTGTCACAGGGTGCGGGTGCGGGTCACAACTCCTTGCGCAGCGTGGCGAGCAGGGTCTCCGTCCGCCGGGGGGAGGCGGCCTGGGCGCTCAGCCGGTCCAGGGCCTCCCGGTAGACCACGACGTCCTCCGCCTTGTCGAGGTAGACGGCGCCGACGAGGCCGCCGAGGTAGGCGATGTCGGGTAGTTCACGGGCCCGGAACCGGAAGAGGTGGAAGGCGCCGGCCCGCAGGGCGGGGTGCGGGCCGTTGGCGAACGGCATGAGCTGCACGGTGACCTGGGGCAGCCGGTTGACCTCGATGAGGTGGTCGATCTGCGCCCGCATCACCTCGGGGCCGCCGACCGGCCAGCGCAGCACGGTCTCGTCCATCACCACCCACAGCCGCGGCGGTTCCGGTCTCGACAGCAGTTCCTGGCGGCGCATGCGCAGGGCGACGCGGCGTTCGGTGGTCTCGGCGGAGGCGTGCGGGTTGTCCGCGGTGAGCAGGGCGCGGGCGTAGTCCTCGGTCTGCAGCAGGCCGTGCACGAACTGGTCCTCGTACGCGCGGATCTGCAGGGCCGCCTGCTCCAGGCTGAGGTAGGCGGCGAACCAGTCGGGTATGACGTCCCGGTAGGTGTGCCACCAGCCGCGTTTGTTGGCCTCGCGGACGGACTGCAGGAAGGTGTCGATCTCCTGGCGGTCGGTGACGCCGTAGACCTGGAGGAGTTTCTCGGCGTCCGCGAGCCGCAGCCGGGCCACCTTGGCGGCCTCCATGCGCCGGATCGTGGAGTGGCTGACGCCGATGGCGGCGCCCGCCTCGGCGTAGTTGAGGCCGGCCCGGGTGCGCAGTTCCTCCAGCTGTCGGCCGAGGATCATCCGCAGCACGGAGGGGGCGCCGCCCCATTCGGTCTCCGTGGTCACGCCCCACCCCCCTCGTCCGGTCCCTGGTCCCGCACCTCACCCTTGCACGCGATCGGGCTTGCGAGGCCATTCGATCACGTTCTGGCGGATGCAGCATGCACTTTGCCACTTGCAAATTTCAACTTGCTGGTTGCGGAGCGTGGTTGGCAGGTGCCAGAGTGGACTCACTGCTCCGGCCGACCCATGGAGCAGGCGGCGCGGCCGGCTCGGGGGAGACAGCCGCCGGCACGGCCTGCTGTCAGGCGGTGTGACGTCTGCTGCCCTTGCGGCCGGCCCGATGCCCGCAGCCCCATCCGCGAGGCCGGACGAAAGGCGCACGGCGATGGCTCCGCCCTCCCTCCCCCGACCGCCCCACGACCACGGACCGGAGCGACCGCGCCTGATACGGGGCGGCGTGTTCCGGGCCGTACCGCCGGCTCCGGCCGGCGTTTGCGGACCACCCGGAGGCGAGGGTCCCGGTCGACTCCCTGGGCTCCACGGCCCCGACCGGCTCGCCTCCGGGGCCCCGCTCCCCGGCTCCGCCGACCGCCTCCGGCCCGCGGGCGGTACCGCGGCCTGAGCTACTCCGGTACGGGTGAGGCCTCTTCCACAGCGACACGGAAGGGGCCTCGTCCGCCTCGGCTCCCCCCACCGTCACCCCCCGGACCACCCCACTCGTCCGAAGGACAGTCATGCACCACACCACCCCCACCCCCGCTCCCGCCGCCGACCCGTCCTGGACCCGGACCCACCCCAAGCCCGACTCGCAACGACGGCCCGGCTGAGCCCGGCCTGCGCGGGGGTTACGGCATCCGGCCCGCGACCCGCTAGATTCACCGCCGGTGCGGAGCGTCCGCACCCGTCGGCGGCCCGGCTCTCGTACGGGCACCGGGCCCGCCGCGCCTGCCGTTCCCGCCGGGGGTGCCATGGTCTGGTCGCTGTTCCGCCGCGGCCGGTCCGCGTCCGGGCTTCCCGTGCCGGGGCGGTGTGCGCCCGGCCGGCATGTGCTGGCCACCGAACGGCTGTTGCTGTTCACCCCGCGGACCCGGCTGGACGTGGTGGCCGCGCTGGCCGCGAGCGCGGACACCCAGGCCCAGCGGTGGCTCGGCACCAAGGCGGACGAGGTGCTGCCCGATCCCCGTACCCGCCGGGCCGTGCTGGCCTGGCGGCCCGCCGGCGAGGACGGCCGCCGGATGCCGGACCTCCTGGCCGAACCGTTCAGCCCCGGCCCCGACGACCCGCTCCTGCTGGTCTGCGTGCGCAGGTCCGACCTCAGTTACGCCGGCGCCCTCGAACTCCACCCCGAGCGGGGCGAGATGGGCGGCTGGCTGGCGCCGGGCTGCCGTGGGCAGGGCCTGGGGGCGGAGCTGTTCCGCGCGGGCGTGGAGCTGGCCCACACCCATCTGGGCCTGGCCACGATCCGCGCCGGCGCCGAGCCCGCCAACACCGCGAGCCGGCGGGCCCTGGCCGGCGCGGGCTTCCTCCCCGACCGGGGCCCGCTCCGCCACACCCTGCCCGACGGCCGCGTGATCGACGCGGTCTGGCACCGCCACGACACCCCGACGACCTCCCGGTGCCACTGACCGCGGCCCGCCTCCCTCACGGGCCCCGGCAACAGCCGACGCCGCCCGTGGGCGTGCGGGTTCCACCCGATCCGCCTCCACGTCACGCTCCGCCCCCGGCGACAGTCGCCCCCCACCACCGCCGCCGCCTTCACTCCAGCCCGAGCGACACCCCACACAGGCGGGCAGCCCATCCACCGACCTCGTCCCCCGCGAACAGCAGCCTCCCGCCTGACCTGTCGCCACCCCTCCCCCGCCCGGAGGGGGCGCCGACACCGACCCGGTCGGCCACCGGATCGCCTTCCACCCAGCCCGCCGGCACCCCACCCAGGCGAACAGCCCACCCGCCGACCTCGTCCCCCGCGAACGACCGCCTCCCTCCTGACCTGTCGCCACCCCTCCCCGCCCGGAGGGGGCGCCGACACCGGCTCGGTCGGCCACCGGATCGCTTTCCGCCCAGCCCGCCCGCCAACCTCGGCCCCCGCGAACAGCCGCCTCCCTCCTGACCTGTCGCCACCCCTCCCCGCCCGGAGGGGGCGCCGACACCGGCTCGGTCGGCCACCGGATCGCTTTCCGCCCAGCCCGCC
>NZ_JBEYXJ010000057.1:40360-52045 GCF_040645015.1 Streptomyces sp. NPDC046881
CCGCCAACCCGGCCCCCGCGAACAGCCGCCTCCCTCCTGACCTGTCGCCACCCCTCCCCAGCCCGGAGGGGGCGCCGACACCGGCTCGGTCGGCCACCGGATCGCTTTCCGCCCAGCCCGCCCGCCAACCTCGGCCCCCGCGAACGACCGCCTCCCGCCTAACCTGCGCCCCCCTCCCCCGCCCGGGGGCGCCGACGCCAGCTCGGTCGGCCACCGGAACACCTTCCACCCAGCCCGCCGGGTGCCTCACCCAGGCGGGGGCGTCAGGGCCGGCCTCGCCCAGCCACCGGCCTGGGACTTCCTCCCGACCCGCCGGCACCTCACCGCGAGCGGCCGCCTCCCCCTACCCGTCGGTGCCTCTCCCCTGCGGGGGCCGGTGTCGGCCGGCCCGCCATCGGCCTGGGATCTCCGTCCGGTCCGCCGACACCTCACCGCGCCGGCGGCCCACTTCCGCCCGGCCCGCCGGTGCCTCCCCGCGGGAGCCGGTGTCGGCTCGGCCGACCATCGGCCCGGGGCTTCCGCCCGACCCGCCGGCACCTCACCCGGTCACGCGGTCTCCCTGCGGCGCGCCGTCACCCGGTGGTGGTTCGGCCAGCGGACGTCGTAGGCCCAGCCGAGGTGTTCGAACCAGCGGATCAGGCGGGCGCTGGCGTCCAGTTGGCCGGTGAGCACGCCGTGCCGGGCGCTGGTGGGGTCGGCGTGGTGGAGGTTGTGCCAGGACTCGCCGAAGGAGAGCGGGGCCAGCCACCACACGTTGCCCGAGCGGTCCCGGCTGCGGAAGGGGCGGGAACCGGACGCGTGGCAGATGGAGTTGATGGACCAGGTCACGTGGTGGACCAGGCAGACGCGGACCAGCCCGGCCCAGAAGAACGCGGTGAGCGCGCCCTGCCAGGACCGGGTCAGCGCCGCGCCCAGCAGGGCGGGCAGGACGAGGGAGGCGAGGACCAGGACGCCGAAGCGCCGGGAGATCAGCATCAGGGTGCGGTCGCGGACGAGGTCGGGCGCGTAGGTCCGCGGCGAGGCGTGCTCGGTCTCGAACAGCCAGCCCAGGTGGGCGTAGAGCATGCCCTTGGCGAGGGCGCGGGCCGAGTGGCCGTACCGCCAGGGCGAGTGCGGGTCGCCGTCCCGGTCGGAGTACTTGTGGTGCTTGCGGTGGTCGGCCACCCAGGTGAGGAGCGGGCCCTGCACGGCGAGACTGCCGGCCAGTGCGAGCGCGATCCGCAGCGGCCTCCTGGCCTTGAACGAGCCGTGGGTGAAGTGCCGGTGGAACCCGACGGTGATGCCGAGCCCACTGACCACGTAGAAGGCGACGGCCAGCGCGAGGTCCGCGGGGCTGAGCCCGTGCCGCCAGGCCAGCGGCACGGCGGCGAGCACGGCGAGGAACGGTACGGCGACGAAGACCCCGACCATCAGCTGCTCGCCGGTGGGCCAGGACCGCCCGCCGGCCGCCAGCGGGGTGGATCCGGAGAACTCCGAGGACATGGCGACCCTTTCTCGGCCGGGGGCCGGGCTAGTCGACGGCGGTGAAGGCGAGCACGGCGTTCTGGCCGCCGAAGCCGAAGGAGTTGCTGACGGCGGCTCGTATCCGGTACGGACGGGGCACCTTGGTGACGACGTCCAGGTCCATCGCCGGATCGAGGGTGTCCAGGTTGGCGGTGGGCGGGACGAGCTGGTGGCGCAGGGTGAGCACGGTGCAGGCCGCCTCGATGGCCCCGGCGCCCCCGATGGCGTGCCCGATGGTGCCCTTGACCGCGGTGACGGGCGGCGGCCGGCGGAAGACCCGGTGCAGGGCGTTGTGCTCGGCGGCGTCGCCCTGCGGGGTGGCGGTGCCGTGCGCGTTGACGTGGTCGATGTCCTCGGGGGCCAGGCCGGCGTCGGCGAGAGCGCCGGTCAGCGCGCGGGCGGCGCCGTCGCCGCCGGGGTGCGGGGCGGTGAAGTGGTGGGCGTCGCAGGACGCGCCGAACCCGGCGAGCAGGGCCTCGGGCCGTACGCCCCGGGCGCGGGCGTCCTCGGTGCGTTCCAGGACGAGGACGGCGGCGCCCTCGCCGAGGACGAAGCCGTCGCGGTCCCGGTCGAACGGGCGGGAGGCCGCGTCCGGGGTGTCCGCGCGGCGGGACAGGGCCCGCATCTGGGCGAAGCAGGCCGCGGTCATGCGCAGCCGCGCCGACTCGCTGCCGCCGGCCAGGACCAGGTCGCAGCGGCCGGACAGCAGCCAGTCCCGGGCCAGGCCGAGCGCGCTGGTGCCGGAGGCGCACGCGGTGCTGACGACCATGTTGGGGCCGAGCGCGCCGAGGTCCAGGGCGATCTCGGCGGCGGCCATGTTGGGCACGCTGCGGGGCAGCGCGAGCGGGGAGACACGTTCGGGGCTGTGGGCGGCGAGCCGGTCGAACTCGGCCTGCCAGCCCTGCATGGACCCGGTGCCGACGCCCATCACCACGCCGACCCGGGCGCCGTCCCAGCCGGCGGGGACGAGTCCGGCGCCGGCGACGGCCTCGCGGGCGGCGAGCAGCGCGAAGGTCGTGAACCGGTCGAGCCGGCGGGCCAGCCGGTGCCCGAGCAGGCCGGCCGCGTCCAGTCCGGGCACCTGGCAGGAGAAGGCCACGGGCAGCCCGTCCAGGGCGGGGTCGGCGGTGGCGGTGGACCGCCCGGCGCACAGGCCCGCCCAGGCCGCGTCCCGGCCGATGCCGGCCGGGGTGACCATGCCCAGTCCGGTGACGGCGACCGGGGCCCGCCGCGCGCCTGCTCTCACCTGCTGCATGAGGCGTGATTATCCGGGCCGCGGGGAGCGGTTCCGGGCCGCCGCAACTCGTTCGGCCCAGGTCGGCGGGTGCTACCACCCGGATGCGTGAACGCGGATGCGCGCGGGGCGGGCCGGAGCGGGTCAGTGCCGCCCGGCGGCCCCGTCGTCCAGCGCGCCGACCGCGCTGGACCAGGCTCCGGCGAGCGCGGCCTCCAGGTCGTCCAGCGGCCGGTCGGAGGTGTCCAGCCGCAGGGCGGGGCCGATGTGCACGTGCACGCGGGGGCGGCGCACGGGCGCGGTGGCCCAGCCGGCGAGTTGCTTGGCGCTGCTGCCGGAGGAGACCCGGCGGGCGCCCGCGTGCCCGACCGGGATCACCGGGGCGCCGGTGGACAGGGCGAGCCGGACCACCCCGGACTTCAGCCGGCCGGGCGGGCGGTCGTGGGAGGCGTGGTAGCGGGGCAGGCCGCCCTCGGGGTAGATGAGCACACCGCGCCCGGCGGCGAGGGCGTCGGCGGCGTGCCGCAGTGCGTCCGGGGCGCGGCGGCTGCCCCGGTGGACGGGCACGTACCCCTCCCGGGTCAGGGCCCGGCCCAGCAGGGGCACCCGCCACAGCCCGGCGGTGGCGAGCACGGCGGGGCGCAGGCCGAGCCGGTGCAGGGTGCCGATGAGCAGCACCGGGTCGAAGAACGAGGTGTGGTTGGCGGCCATCAGGTAACCGCCGCCGGGCGGCGGCTCCAGGTGGCCGGTGCCGCTCACGCTCGTGTCGCTGAAGACGGGCACCAGGGCCCCGGCCCATGCGGACAGCATCGGGCACTCCTCTCCGCCGTGTCCGCCCCGGATGCCGGTCGTCTCCGGCGGCGCGTTCGCACTCCCGCCCATTCTGCCCCGAATGCCTGTTTGACGTGCGGTGCCCGCGGGCCGGTGGCTGAATGGCCGTCATGGACTTTCTCGCCGCGTACGACGCGATCCCGGAGGACGACGTCCCGCAGCGGGTGGCGCTGCTGCGCACGACCATGGCGTCCGGCAGGGCGGCCCTCTTCGCCGAGCTGCGCGCCCGCCGGCCGGTGTTCAGCACGCCCGTCGGCGTGTTCGTCACCCGGTACCCCGATGTCCTGGAGGTGCTGTCGGCGCCCGGCACGTTCACCGTGGGGGTGTTCGGCCCGGCGCTGGAGGACGTGCTCGGCGCACCGTTCATGCTGGCCCGGGACGGCGGCGACGTGCACTGGCGGGAGCGCGGGTACGGGCAGCTGATGCTCGCTGCCGAGGACGCGCCCCGGGTGCGGGAGCTGACCGCGCGGATCGCCGACGAGGTGCTGGACGAGGTGACCGCCCGGGGCGCCGACACCTTCGACCTGATCCAGGACTACGCCGGCGTGGCCGCCGCCCGGGTCGCCGTCGCCTATCTGGGGTTCACCGGCATCGCGGAGGAGACGCTGCACTCGTGCACCCGCCGGATGCAGTGGGCGTTCGCCGTCAACCCCGACCGCGACCCGGAGATCCACGCGGCGGGCGTGGCGGCGGGGCGCGAACTGCACGACGAGGTGGCCGAGTTGATCGAGCGCCGTCGGGACACGGCCCACGACGGCGGCCCCGAGGACGTCCTGGGCAGGATGCTGCGCACCCGGCTGCCCGCCGAGTACGGCTTCGACGACGAGCGGATCAACGCCAACCTGGTGGGCTATCTGGCGGGTTATCAGCAGAATGCCACCCAGTGCACGGCGACCGCCCTCAAGGAACTCGCGGTGCGTCCCGAGGTGCTGGCCCAGGCGGTGCGCACGGCGCGCGAGGGCGACCCGGCGCGCTTCGACGCCTATGTGTGGGAGGCGCTGCGCTTCCACCCGTTCGTGCCGGTCACGCCCCGGCTGTGCCTGCGGGACCACGTGCTGGCCGCGGGCACCCCGCGGCAGACGGTGATCCCGGCCAAGAGCGTGGTGCTGGCCTGCTTCGCGTCGGCGATGTTCGACGAGGAGGTGCTCGACGCGCCGGCCGAGTTCCGGCCCGGCCGCCCGCCCGCGCACAACCTCGTCCTCGGCTACGGCGCCCACGACTGCGTCGGCAGGTACGCGGCCCAGGTGATCGTGCCCGAGCTGGTGCGGCGCGTGCTGCTCCGCCCCGGTGTGCGCCCGCTGCCCGGCGCCGAACGCGCCCTGGACTACGCGGGCACCCCGTTCCCGCAGCACTACGCGGTGCGCTCGGGCCGTCCCGCCGTGGCCCCGAGCTGACCCCCACCCGGCCCGGCGGTGACCGCTGCCCGGCCGGGACGACGACCCCACCGCGCCCCCACCCGAGCGTGACCACGACCCGCGTGTGCGCGCGGCCCGGCCGTGACCCGCGTCGCGGCACCGGGACACGCCCCGCGAACCGACCGGAGGACCCATGACCGTCACCACTCGTCCGCCCCGGACCCGGACCGTGCCGTGGACCGGGGCCCGGGACAGGTCCCGGGACGGAGCGCGCAACCGCTTCGAGACGCATCTGCTGACCCATTACCGCCCGGCCTGGCAGGCGGCCCAGCGCAGCCGGTGGCTGCAGCGCAGGCTCAACTCCAAGCTGACCGACCTGGCCGTGCTGAAGGCGCCGACGCGCCCCAACCCCCTCAGCACCAAGGCCCCGTACACCTCCTGGGACTCGCTGACCGACCGCTCGTGGGTGGGCCGGCACCTGCCGCCGGTGGCCGCGCCGCCGCGGGGCCTGCCCGCCCCGGAGAAGGTCGCCGAGCTGTTCCGCCGGGAGGGCGAGGGCCGCTCCTGCACCCGGTCCAGCGCGCTGCTGCCGGCGTTCGCGCAGTGGTTCACCGACGGTTTCCTGCGCGGCCACGCGGCCACCGGCGACCCGCGGCGCACCGACTCGCCGCACACCCTGGACATGTGCCAGCTGTACGGCGACCGCGAGGAGGTCACCGCCTGTCTGCGCACCTTCGAGGGCGGCCGGCTGAAGAGCCGGATCATCGACGGGGCGGAGTTCCCGCCCGCCCTGTGCGCGGACGGGCGGATCACGGACGAGTTCCGGCCCATCCGGCCGGTCCGGTTCGACGAGGTGCCCGAGGAGTTCCTGGACACGCTGTTCGCGTGCGGCGGGGAGCGCGTGCACGCGCACATCGGGCCGATGGCGCTGAACGTGCTGTTCCTGCGGGAGCACAACCGGGTCGCCGGCATCCTCGCCGCCGCCCATCCGGACTGGGACGACGAGCGGATCTTCCAGACCACCCGCAACACGCTGATCGTGCTGATGATCCGGGTGATGCTGGAGGAGTACATCAACCACATCACGCCGTACCACTTCGGCTTCGTCCTCGATCCGGTGCGCACCGACCGCGGGGTGTGGCACCGGGAGAACTGGGCGACGATCGAGTTCAGTCTCGTCTACCGCTGGCACAGCCTGATCCCGTCGACGTACACCATCGCCGGCCGTCCGGTGCCGCTCGCGCGGACCATCGCCAACGGGCGGCTGGTGGTGGAGCGGGGGCTCGGCCCGCTCTTCGAGGACCTGTCCCGGCAGCCCGCCGGTCTGTCCGGCCTGTTCAACACCGACGAGCTGCTGCTGCCGATCGAGGCGCACAGTGTCGCCGTCGGCCGGGAGCTGCGGCTTGCCTCGTACAACGACTACCGCGCCTACTACGGCTTCCCCCGGGTCACCGACCCGCGGCAGATCTCCGGCGACCCGCGGGTCCGGGAGGCGCTGCTGGAGATGTACGGCGACGTCGACGCGATCGACCTGTACGTCGGGCTGTTCGCGGAGGAGCCGGAGCCCGGCGCGATCTTCGGGCGGCTGCTCGAACGCATCATCTCCGTCGACGCGTTCTCCGAGGCGCTGAACAACCCGCTGCTCTCACCCCGCCTGTTCGGGCCGGCCACCTTCTCCCCCGAGGGCCTGCAGGTCGTCCGCGAGACGCGCAGCTTCTCCGACCTGGTGCACCGCAACCTGCCGGAGCACACAGCGCGTTACGACGTGTCGCTCGGCCGGAGCGCGGCCGACGCCCGGGCCGCCGCGGCCCGCTGAGGCCGGCGACTCAGCCCCCGGCTCGCGCGTGCGCGAGCAACGCCTCGGCGGCGGTGCGCAGTTGCTCCGCCGCCGTGACGCAGGCGGCGGCCTGCCGCTCCAGTGCGGGCCGGCTCCACGCGGGACCCGCCGGGCAGCCGTCCAGGACGGCCGCGGTGCCGCGCAGCCGCCGGGCGTACTCCTCCATCAGCTCGGCGTCCGACCGCAACGAGACGATGCGGTCGAGGAGTTCGGTGTCGTACGACGTGACGGCGGCGGACTCGGTCACCATGGCGTGCTCCCGCGGGCGGTTGGGGGTGGGGGCGTCAGCGCGGCAGAACGGCGCCGGCGCTGCGGTGCTGCATGAACTGGGGGCAGGTGAGGACGAACCGGGGCCGGGTCCCCTCCAGACCGAGCCGGCGCAGCTGCCCGGCGAGGGGTTCGGCCGCCGCGGTGTCCAGCCGCAGCCGGATGCCGGCGCCGGTGTGCAGCCGCAGCCTGCCGTGGGTGCGGACCAGCGTGCGGATCGTGCTCTCGCCGCGGCGGCCGTAGAGGATCCAGTCGGCCTCGGGACAGCGCACGCCGTGCCCGAGGCGGCCGTCGACGGTCATGCCGAGGTCCGGGGAGCGGACGCCGATCTCCCGGCCCATCAGGTCGGCCTCGGCGGTCACCCGCAGTGCCGGCTGGGCCCAGATCTCCTGGCCGACGACCCTCGCCTCCTCGCTGGTGACCGCGAGGCAGAGCACGTGCCGGCCGGTGCGGCGCAGGTCGACGCGGCGCAGCAGGTCCAGCGCGACGTCGTAGGGGCGGGGCCGCCACAGATCGTCGACCAGCACGGACAGGGCGATCTCGGTGTACGGGCCGATCGTGGTGCAGCGGTGCTCGTAGAGCGACAGCACCGCCAAGGCGCTCCGGCCCAGCCGGCTCGGCGTCATCCAGGTGACGTCGGGCAGCAGCCCGCGGGCCGTGTCCGCGTCGACGGGGAAGCACAGGTGGGCGGCGGAGGAGTCGTAGTAGCGCACCGGCACGTCGACCGGGCCGGCCGCGGTGGGCACCGAGGTGGTGGGCAGGGTGAGGAAGGGGTAGCCCTCGGGCGGGTTGGCGCGGTCCTTGAGCTGGTAGGCCTGGGTGCGCACGACGGGGCCCCGGTACGGGGCGAGGGCCTCGTCGACGCGCTCGCGGGCCTCGGGGATCACGGTCCTGAGGTGCTCGATGTACTCGCGGAGCATGTGACACAGCGGGAACTCATGGGTGGGACCGGTGTAGTCGACCTCGTACCAGTGCGGATGCGGGTCGAACGCGGAGCCGGCGCCGCGACCGTCGAGGACGGGCACGATGTCGTGCTGGTTGGTGATGCTGGCGACCCAGGTACGCGGGTCGGCGGGCTTCTTGTTGTCGACCGGGGAGCCGACGGCGATGACGTGGGTGACCCGGTAGGTGCGGCAGAACTCCTCGTCCTGGGCCAGGTTCATCAGCGCGATGCCGCCCTCGCTGTGCCCGATCAGCGCGAGGTCGGCACCGCGCGGGATGCCGTAGTCCGCCAGGGCGAGCAGGATCGAGCGGGTGTACGGCGAGTCGGTCATGAACAGGTTGCGCCAGGCGCCGACGAAGTCCTGCGGGGAGTCGTTGCGGGGGCGGCCGGGTGCCATGCCCGGCGCCTGGAGGACGTACCGGACGACGCCGTCGGGACCGCGCACGTTCTGCAGCAGGATCCGCCCGTCGGTGGAGAGCATCTCGATGTTGCGCAGGAAGCCGAGGAAGGAGCCCTCGGGGGCGATGACCTGGCGCTCCTGGTCGGTCAGGTCGACGGCCTCGGCGGCGCCCTCGCCCTTGTCCATGCCGGCGAGATGCGCGGCGCTGACGCCGTGCAGCGGGTCGGCGGACAGCTCGCGGCCGGTGGCCAGCGCCCAGCCGGTCTCGTCGTTCTTGGGGTCCTCGTCCAGCAGGGCGCGGATCGCGAGGAGTTCGGCCATCACCGGGGCCAGCCCGGACAGCGCGCGCTGGGCCCCCTGGTCGCGGAACAGGGCACGCAGGGAGCGTACGGCCGCCAGGTCCTTGTCGGCGGTGACGGCCTCCGTCAGCCGGCGCATGCCGGGGTCGCGTTCGAACTCGGGGTGGTCGACCAGCACGGCGGTGATCCGCAGCCGCAGCGAGGTGACCGCCACCAGCGCGGCCAGGCTCTCCCGGCCCAGCACCTCCCCGGCGGCGCCGATCACATGCCCCATGCCCTTCGGTGCGGTGATCGCTGAACCGCCGAGACCCTGCTTGTTCGTCAGGGCCCGCAGCAGCGCCCACCGGGCGGCGAGACCGGTACGGGGGCGGCGGCGGGCGGAGGCGGTCAGGTCCGGGGCGAACAGCGCCGTGCTGGTGCGCTCGGACACCGCGCGGATGCCCTCGGCGACGCCGACCACGTCCCGCGCGCACCGGCGCAGCAGTTCCCTGGCGTCCTGGCCGTCCGGCGCCGGCCGTCCGGGTGCGCTGCCGTCCGCTCGCATCCGACACTCCCTCGGCTCGGCCACTCAGCGACAGGGCTGCGGCCGCGTCGGGGGGGGGCGCGGCCTCGCTCCCATGGTCGGCCAGGGCGTCCCCGCCCGCACCTTCATCCATCCAGGTAGAGGATGCCGCCGGGTGCCGTACGGCCCGCCGAGCCTGGGCCGCACGGGCATATGGCTGCCGCATAATCGCCGCACATGACCCCCCGTATTCCCGCGCCTCCCCTGGTGGGAGGCGCCCCGTGACCCTGTCCCCCGAACGCCCCGAAGGCCTGGGCTCCCCGCTCCCCGACACCGTCCCGGTCAGTGTGCCGCTGCGCACCAACACGCTGCTCACGATCGTGGTGCTCCCGCTGGCCGTCCTGGCGCTGGCCCTGCCCGTCGCCCTGGCCGGCGGCTGGGGGCCCCGCTGGTACGACGTGGCCCTCGGCGCCGGGATGTACGCGCTGTCCATCATGGGCATCACCGCCGGCTACCACCGGTACTTCACCCACCTGTCGTTCAAGGCGAAACGACCGTTGCGGTTCGCCCTCGGTGTCGCGGGCGGTCTCGCCCTGGAGGGCCCGGTGACCCTGTGGGTGGCCGAGCACCGGCGGCATCACCAGTACGCGGACCGGGAGGGCGACCCGCACTCGCCGTGGAAGTTCGGCACCAGCCGGCGGGCGCTGCTCAGAGGGCTGTGGCACGCCCAGGTCGGCTGGTTCTCCTCGGGGGTCCGCTCCCACTACCCGCGCTACGCCCCCGATCTGCTCGCCGACCCTGACGTACGCCGCCTGGACCGCTGGTATCCGCTGACCGTCGCCGTCTCCCTGGGCCTGCCGCCGGTGCTGGTCCTGGCGGTCACCCAGGACGCCCGGTCGGCGCTGATCACCTTCTTCTGGGCGAGCCTGGTCCGGTACGCCGTCGTCCACCACGTCACCTGGTCGGTCAACTCCGTGGCCCACGCCTTCGGTCCACGCCACTACACCACCCGCGACCAGTCCCGGGACGTGGGCTGGGTGGCGCTGCTGACCTTCGGCGAGGGCTGGCACAACCTCCACCATGCCGACCCCAACAGCGCCCGGCACGGCGGGCTGCGCGGCCAGCCGGATCTCACGGCGTGGCTGATCGCCCGGTTCGAGCGGTGGGGCTGGGCGTACGACGTACGGTGGCCGGACGAGCGGCGGATCACCGGGCGGCTGCGCGCGGAGGCGGCGGGCAGGGTGCCGCACCGTCAGCTGCCCGTGAAGTAGCGGGTGAAGGGGGCGGAGTCGACGGCGAACATGCCGGTGAAGGTCTGGTTGAGCTGGTAGACCAGCAGCACGGTGAAGGTGATGAGCGCCGTCAGGCCCATCACCATCACCACATGGGTGAGGCTCCGCCGCACCCCGAACATGAACATGAAGACCACGGTGAGCACACCGCCGACGATCAGCCCGAACCACAGCACGGGGGACAGGGCGTCGGCCACGTCCGCCTCCCGGCCGCGCCGGGCGTCGTCCAGCGCGCTCAGCTGGGCCAGGGTCTCCTGGAGCGTGGCCTGCTGGGCCGGGGTGGCGCCGGCGGGGACCTGGCCCGCCGCCCGCAGGTCGTTCAGCAGCTCCCAGCCGCGCGCGCCCGGCGGCTGCCCCTGCGTCATCGCGGGCCACTCGGCGGACAGGACGTGGTGCACGTACGCGTCGACGGCGTCCCGGGTCCGTTCCCCCTCCAGCGCCGGCAGTCCCGCGGACAGCAGCCGGATCTGGTGGGCGGCGCTCGCCTCCGCCTGCACATGGCCGACCGCGCCGGACCGGGTCTCCCACACGGACACCATCGACAGACCGAGGACGAGGGCGTAGAGCACGCCGACCATCATGGAGATGTACTCGGCGACGTCCTCGCGGGGTTCCTCGTCCGGCGCGGGGGGCCAGTAGTGGTGCCGGACCACCACGATGCCCGCGGCGACCATGGCGATCCCCACAACGACCGCGAAGGTCTCGATCATCGGCTCGGACTCCTGTCGTCTCGGTGTGCTTCGGTGCGTGAACGGTCCCTGCCTGCCGCCTACTTGCCGATGCGCCGCGAGCCGAGGAGAGCCGCGGCGAGTGCGGCCGGGATCAGCAGGAGCAGCAGCATCGCGAGCAGCCCGAGCCCCGTGGGCCCGCCGCCGGGACGGATGAAGCGGGACATGATGGAGGCGTTCGGGGGGCGCTGGGGCGGGGTGCGGGGGGACGGGGTGCGGGAGGAGGGGGTGCGGGAGGAGGGGGTCCGGGAGGAAGAGGTGGAGGGGGTGGTGGACTGACCGTCCGTTGCTTCGCCGCCGGTTGCGCCATCTCCGGTGGTGGACTGACCGCCCGTCGCTTCGCCGCCCGTGGACTGGGTTCCGGTTGCCGCGCCGCCGGTCGCTGCGCCTGTGGTGGCGGCGCCTTGGCCGGTGGAGGTGCCTGCGGCCGCACCCCGGCTGATGCAGGCCCTGGCGCCGGGCGGCGCGATGGTCGCGGTCGCCGCCACCGAGGC
>NZ_JBEYXJ010000058.1:0-51396 GCF_040645015.1 Streptomyces sp. NPDC046881
GCCCGCAAACAGGACCGCGCGGACCGCCTCTACCTGGATGTGCAGCGCAACGGCTACGCCCAGACCGCCGTCGCCCCCTACACCGTCCGCGCCCGCCCGGGCGCCCCGGTCGCCGTGCCCCTAGCCTGGAAGCAGGTGGACGATCCGGCGCTGGACGCCCGCCGGTGGAACATCACCGACGCCGTCGACCAGGCCCGGACGGAGCCGTGGGGCGACCTGCCCCACCGTGGCCGCTCCCTGGCCCCGGCCCGACGCCGTCTCGATGACATGCGCTCCTGAGGTTTGGCCAAGGGAGGAACGGCCACACGCAGGGGAGAGGTGGCCATGTCGAACACAAAGAACACTTCGGATTCACAGAGTTCACAGGAAGCACAGGACTCTCAGCACTCCCAGCACTCCGACAACACGCACGACACGCAGGGCGGCACCAGCCACGAGGCGAACACCCGGCGACCGACCCCCATGGAGGTGCTGCGCCAGGCGCGCAGCCAGCTCGCCGAGCTCACCGGACTCGCCCCCGAGTCCGTGTCCTCCTTCGAGGAGACCGAGGACGGCTGGTCCCTGGAAGTCGAGGTCCTGGAACTCGCCCGCGTCCCGGACACGATGAGCCTGATGGCGAGCTACCAGGTCGAGCTGGACCCCGACGGCCAGCTGACCGGGTACCGACGTGTCCGCCGCTACGAACGCGGCCGGGCCGACGCGCGCGGTGGCCGCTGAGCCACGGCGCGTGCTCCCCGCCCGCGCAGACCGTGCACCCACTACGCAGGAGGAGGAATCGCCGGCATGACTGTTGTTCCGGCACAGCAGACCGGAGGCGGAGGCGGCAGCAGCGGCCTCTACGACGTACTCGAGCTCGTCCTGGACCGAGGACTCGTGATCGACGCGTTCGTCCGCGTCTCCCTGGTCGGCATCGAGATCCTGAAGATCGACGTCCGGGTCGTCGTCGCCAGCGTCGACACCTACCTGCGCTTCGCCGAGGCGTGCAACCGCCTGGACCTGGAATCGGGCCCGCACAAGAGCCCGGGCCTGCCCGACCTCGTGGGCGAGATCACCGAGTCCGGCGCCCGAGGCAAGTCCAAGGGCGCGCTGTCCGGCGCCGCGCAGACCATATCCGACGCCTTCAACCAGGCACGCCAGGAAGGGGAGACCGAGCCCAGGGCGCGCACCCGGAAGGCTCCGGCGCGCCGTAAGGAGGAGCAGGAGTGAGCACCTACGTCTACGGGATCACCGCCAGCTCCCACCCGGCGCTGCCCGAGGGCATGACCGGAGTGGGCGAGCCACCGCGCGCCGTCCGCGTGCTCACCGCGGGTGACCTGGCCGCCGTCGTCAGTGACGCGCCCGAGGACCTGCGCCCCAAGCGCCGGGACCTGCTCGCGCACCAGAACGTGCTCGCCGAGGCGGGCGCGGGCGGCTGTGTGCTGCCGATGCGCTTCGGCAGCGTCGCCGACAACGACGACGCCGTCACCCAGGTCCTCACCGAACGGGCCGAGCACTACCTGGAGCGGCTGCGCGAGCTGGACGGCAAGGTCGAGTACAACGTCAAGGCCACCCACGTCGAGGAGGCCGTCCTGCACCGCGTGATGGCCGAGAACGCCGACGTCCGCGCCCTCGCCGAGGCCAACCGCAAGGCCGGCGGTGGCAGCTACGACGAGAAGATCCGCCTCGGCGAGATGGTCGCCGCCGCCGTGAAGGCCAAGGAGGCCGAGGACGCCCAGGAAGTACAGGGACTCCTCGCACCGGCCGCCTCCGCCGTCAGCGTGGGCCCCGAGTCCACCGGCTGGCTGCTGAACGTGTCGTTCCTGGTGCCACGGAGCACGGCCGAGGAATTCCTCGCCACCGCCGAGCAGATCCGCAAGAGCCACGCCCACCTGGACCTGAGGGTCAACGGGCCGCTGCCGCCGTACAGCTTCGTCGAGCCCGGCCCGGCGCAGCCCGCCGGCAGCACGGCCGGCGCGGACGCCGGCGCGCAGTAGCGCTCCCGGCCCGGGCGGAAAGGAGAACACCGTGGGACTGATCGGCGAAGTGCTGATGCTGCCGTTCGCACCCGTGCGCGGCAGCGCGTGGGCCATCAGGCACGTGCTCCGCGAGGCGGAGCGGATCTACTACGACCCCGCCACCGTACGGGCCGAACTCGCCCGCCTCGAAGAGCAGTTGGAGGCGGGCGAGATCACCGCGGAGGAGTTCGACCAACGCGAGGACGAACTTCTCGACCGGCTGGAGACCGCTATGCGCTCCGGCGACACCACAGGCAACGGGACGTGACATGAACCGAACCGCACTGGGCCTCGCCGTAGGGGCCGGATACTTCCTCGGACGTACCAAGAAGCTCAAAATGGCCCTCGCGGTCGGCTCCCTGGTGGCGGGGAAGAAGCTGAACCTCAGCCCGCGGATGGTCGCGGACCTGGTGAACCAGCAGCTGAAGAACAACCCGCAGTTCAAGGAGATCGGCGACCAGCTCCGCCAGGACCTGCGAGGCGTCGGCAAGGCCGCTTCCGGCGCGGTCGCCGAACGGCAGCTGAACGCGCTCGCCGACCGGCTGCACGGCCGTACCTCACAGGTGCGCGACCAGCTGTCCGGCCTCGTGTCGTCCGGGTCCGACGAGGAGCCGGACGAGGAGGACGGCGAGGAGGAAAGCAGCAAGGAGCCCGCCGGCGACCGCGACGACGACCGGCGCGGGAAGCGGTCGCGTGACGAGGAGTCGCGTGACGGCGAGCCGGCCCGCAAGGCTCCGGCCAAGAAGACGGCGGCCAAGAAGGCCGCGGCCAAGAAGACGGCCCCCGCGAAGAAGACGGCGGCCAAGAAGACGAGCGCGGCCCGCAAGACGGTCGCGAAGAAGACGGCCTCGGCTGGGGACGCGGCCTCCGGCGCCGCCTCCCGGCAGTCGAAAGGCGGCGATGACCGATGACCGACACCCTCGGATCCGCCACCTCGGCGGCCGGCAAGGCCACGGGGAGCGCCACAGGCGGCGCACTCGGCAACCTCGCCCACAGCGAGGCAGCCGACCGGCTCAAAGAGGAAGTACAGGAATACCTGTCCGCGCAGGCCCAACGCATGCTGACAGGTCTCGGCCGCAAGCTCGGCGAGACCACCGTCAAGCTCAACGACATCGCCGAGGGCAACAGCCCGGGCTTCGCCAAACTCGCCCTCGAGGGCGGGCGCAAGCTCGCCGAAGGCAAGGGCCCGGTGCGCTCCGCCGTCGAACTGGGCGCCTCCCGCGCCAAGGACAACGTCCTGGGCGCGCTCAAGAGCCTCGGGGGCGGCAAGGGCAAGAAGGGCGGCGCGGGCAAGAAACCCACCGTCATCATGGAGTCCGTCGACGTCGGCGTACCGCTGCGCACCGCCTACGACCAGTGGACCCAGTACCAGTCCTTCTCCACCTTCGCCAAGGGCGTCAAGAGCGCGAGCCGCGACGACGACACCCACTCCGACTGGCAGGCCAAGATCTTCTGGTCCAGCCGCAGCTGGAAGGCGAAGACGACCGAGCAGATACCCGACTACCGCATCCAGTGGACCTCGGAGGGCGCCAAGGGCACCACCAAGGGCGTCGTCTCCTTCCACCGGCTGGAGGAGAACCTCACCCGGGTCCTGCTGGTCATGGAGTACTACCCGACCGGCCTCTTCGAGAAGACCGGCAACATCTGGCGCGCCCAGGGCCGCCGGGCCCGGCTGGACCTGAAGAACTTCGCCCGTTTCATCACCCTCAAGGGAGAGGCGGAGGACGGCTGGCGCGGCGAGATCCGCGACGGCGAGCTGGTCAAGAGCCACGAGGACGCCCTCGCGGAGGAGGAGTCGGAGGAAGAGCAGCCCGAGGAAGAAGAGGGCACCGAAGAAGAAGAGGAAGAAGAGGGCGAGGAGCAGCCCTACGAGGGCGAGTACGACGAGGAGGAAGAGCAGGAAGAGGAGCCCTACGAGGCCGAGGCCGAGGAGGAGGGCGAGGAGGAAGGCGAGGAGGAGCCCGGAGAGGAAGGCCAGGCCGAGGGCGAGGAAGAGGAGTACGAGGGCGAGTACGAGGACGAGGAAGAGGAACCCGAGGAAGAGGAACCCGAGGAAGAAGAGGAAGAGGAACCCGAGTACGCGGAGCGCGGGGGTCGTCGATGACGAGCCGCTTCCCCGAAGGCGGCCGGTTCCCCGAGCCCTACGGCCAGGGCTCGGGGGCGAACCTCGCCGACATCCTGGAGCGCGTGCTCGACAAGGGTGTCGTCATCGCGGGTGACATCAGGATCAACCTGCTCGACATCGAACTGCTCACCATCAAACTGCGGCTCATCGTCGCCTCGGTCGACAAGGCCAAGGAGATGGGGATCGACTGGTGGGAGACCGATCCGGCGCTCTCCTCCCGGGCCCGCCGGGACGAGCTGACCCGGGAGAACGCCGAACTACGCGAACGGCTCGCCCGACTGGAGGAACTCGAGTCCGGCCACGCCCCGAGGGAGGCACCATGACCCGACTGCGGTACGTGTACGCCGTCTGCCGCCCCTTCGGGACACCCCTGCAGGCCGAACTGACCGGCGTCATGGGCGCTCCGCCGGCACTCCTGCACCACCACGGGCTGGTCGCCGTCGTCAGCACGGTCCCGGAGGCGGACTTCTGCGAGGACGCCCTGAAGGCCCACCTGGAGGACCTCGACTGGCTGGCCGCGACCGCCCGCGCCCACCAGGGGGTCGTCGACGCGCTCACCACGGTCACCACCCCGCTGCCGCTGCGCCTCGCCACCGTCTTCCGCGACGACAGCGCCGTACGCATGATGATCGAGGCCCGCGAGGACGACTTCCGGCGCCTCCTCGACCGGCTGCACGGCCGCGTGGAGTGGGGCGTGAAGGTGTACCTGGAGCCCGAGCCCGCCGAGCCCGAGCCGGCCGCGGCGGCACGACCCGCCAGCGGGCGGGACTACCTGCGCAGCCGACGCCGCCACAGCCACGAGCAGGAGGAGAGGTGGCAGCGCGCCGAGCGGTTCGCCCACTCCCTGCACGAACGCCTCGCCGAACGCGCCGAGGAGTTCCGCATGCACCGCCCGCAGAATTCCGCGCTCTCCGGAACACCGGGCCAGAACGTGCTCAACGCGGCCTACCTGGTGCCCCGGGCGCACTCCGAGGAATTCGTGGAACTCGTGGACCGCACGAAGGACGAGGCCCCCGGAATGCGGGTGGAACTCACCGGGCCCTGGGCGGCGTACTCGTTCTCCGGCGAGGAGACGGGAACACCGGCCGGCACAGAAACCGGAACAGCATCCGGAACGGAATCCGGAACCGAGTCCGGAACGGAAGCGGGGGAGCGCCGGTGACCGTCGTCGAACGCCGTGAGATCGCCTTGGTGGACCTGCTGGACCGGCTGCTGGCCGGCGGCGTCGTCCTCACCGGCGACATCACGCTGCGCATCGCGGACGTCGACCTCGTCCGGATCGACCTCAACGCCCTGATCAGCTCCGTGAACGCGCAGGTACCATCGCCCTTCGAGGAGCTCGCATGACCGCCCGGACCCGGCGCAACCGGCTCGACCTGGAACCCGACACCGTCGAACGCGACCTGGTGAAGCTCGTGCTCACCGTGGTGGAGCTGCTGCGCCAGCTGATGGAACGGCAGGCCGTGCGGCGCTTCGACACCGGCGAGCTGACCGAGGAGCAGGAGGAGCGCATCGGGCTCACCCTGATGCTGCTGGAGGACCGGATGGCCGAGCTGCGGGAGCGCTACGGCCTGCGACCCGAGGACCTCAACCTGGACCTCGGGCCACTGGGACCGCTGCTGCCCCGCGAGTGAGCCCCCTCGGGACAGCGTCATCAGGTGGCCCGGATGTCCCGGGACCCGCCGATCAGTCTTCCTTCCTGCACAGGATCTCCCCGTGCAGAACCGCGAACCAGCCGTCCTCCCGCCGCCCCCACTCCCGCCAGGCCTCCGCCACCGCCGCCAGGTCCTCCGCCGTGGCGTGGCCGCCCTGGACGGCCCGCCCGGCGTAGTCGGAGGCGACCGTACGGTCCGCCCACAGGCCGCTCCACCAGGCCCGCTCCTCGGGCGTGGCGAACGTCCAGGTGCTGGACGTGGCCGTGACGTCCCCGAGGCCGGCCGCCCGCGCCCACGCCGTCAGCCGGCGCCCGGCGTCGGGCTCGCCGCCGTTGGCACGGGCCACCCGCTCGTACAGCTCCAGCCAGTCCTCCAGCCCGGACACCGCCGGATACCAGGTCATCGCCGCATAGTCCGCGTCCCGTACGGCGATGAACCCGCCCGGCTTCGTCACCCGGCGCATCTCGCGCAGCGCCCGCACGGGGTCGCCCACGTGCTGGAGCACCTGATGGGCGTGGACCACGCAGAAGGTGTCGTCCGGGAAGTCCAGGGCGTGCACGTCGGCCACCGCGAAGTCCACGTTCGTCAGACCGCGGGCGGCAGCGGTGGCCCGGGCCTGCTCCAGGACGCCGGACGCCCGGTCGACGCCGGTGACCCGGCCGTCGGGGACCAGTTCCGCCAGGTCGGCGGTGATGGTGCCGGGCCCGCAGCCGATGTCCAGGATCCGCATGTGGGGCTTGAGCGCGCCGAGCAGGTAGGCCGCGGAGTTGGCGGCGGTCCGCCAGGTGTGCGAACGCAGCACGGACTCGTGGTGCCCGTGCGTGTAGACGGCGGTCTCCTGCGCTTTCGGCATGGCTGTACCCCTTCACCCTGGTCAGGCGGACCGGCCGGACCGTCCGTCCGCCGGCACGCCTTCACCGTACGCGCGTATGCCGCATGTTGAGACCCGCGTTTCGCCATATGGACACAGGTTCTTCGGGATCCGGTCGACTGGTGGGTGTGTGCGGGATCCGGTCGACCGGTGACATGTCTGCCGAATCCAGTCGACCGGTCGTGTGTCTACAGGATCCAGCCGACTGGCCGCGCGTCTTCGAAATCCAGCCGACGGTCGCGCGTCTACAGGATCCGGCCGACCGACCGCGTGTCTGCGGGATCCAGCCGGCGGTCACCCGTATCCAGAATCCAGCCGACGGCCGCCCCGTCTCCAGGATCCAGCCCACCCGTCGTCAGAATCCCGTATGCAGCGGACGGTAGACCGTCAACGCCTCCGGCAGCTTCTCCAGCGTCACCTCGCCCGACACCGCCGTGACCTCGCCGTCGTACGCCAGCGGCGTGTCCGGGGCGAGGCCGGTCAGCCGCAGCCGGTTCACCTGCACCGCCGCGTGCGCGGGCGACCGGGTCAGCGGGCCCGCCGCGGCCGCCGCGAGCAGCCGCAGCGCGGGCCTGCGGCTGCCGTGCACCACCCGCACGTCCAGCAGGCCGTCCGCCAGATCGGTGCGGCGGCCCGGCGTGAGCCCCATGCGGTGGTAGATGCCGTTGCCGACGAACAGCAGCCACAGCGGCCGCCGCTCCCCGCCCACCTCCACCTCCAGCGGATGCCGGTCGGCGCGCAGCACGCGCAGCGCGCCGAGCACCCCGGCCGGCCAGCCGCCGATCCGGTGCGACCAGCGGTCCCGCGCGCGGACCAGCTCCGGGTAGACGCCCAGGCTGAGCGTGTTGAGGAACAGGCCCTCGGTGTCCCGGGTGGCGAACCGGCCCGCGTCCACGCGGACCGCCTCGCCGTGCCGGACCGCCCGGGCCAGCTGGCGTTCGTCCTCCACGCCGAGGTCGTAGGCGAAGTGGTTGAGGGTGCCGCCCGGCAGCACCGCGAGCGGCAGGCCGTGCCGCAGCGCGACCAGCGCGGCCGCGTTCACCGTGCCGTCGCCGCCGCACACCCCGAGCACCCGGGCCCGGGCCGCCGCCTTCGCCAGCTCGTCGCCGACCTCCTCCGGTGCGCATTCCACGATCTCCGCCTTCGGCAGCGCGTCCTGCAGTGCCCGCACCCGCTCCGCGGTCCCCGACGCCCGGTTGGCGACCATCACCAGACCGTCGCCCTCGGGCAGCGCCGGGGCCTCGGTCCGCGGCCGGGCGGCCCTGCGCAGCTGGGCGCGGGTCGGCACCAGGCGCCGTACCAGGAACGCGGCGCCCGCGCCGAGCGCCGCCCCGGCCAGCACGTCGCTCGGGAAGTGCACACCGGTGTACACCCGGGACGCCGCCACCGAGAACGCGACCGGCGCCACCGCCGCACCCCACGCCGGCGACTCCAGCGCCACCCCGGTCGCGAAGGCCGCCGCGGACGCCGCGTGCCCGGACGGGAACGACGTGGTGATCGGCTGCCGCTTCAGCTGCCGCACCAGCGGCACCGGGTCCAGTACCGGCCGGGCCCGGCGTACCGAGCGCTTGCCGAGCGTGTTGATGGTCAGCGAGGCCAGGCCGAGCGAGGCCAGGCCCCGGGCTGCCGCCCGGCGGGCCCGGGGGGTGCGGCTGGCGGCCATCGCGGCGGCTGTCGCGAACCACAGCACCCCGTGGTTGGCGCTGCGGCTCAGCCGGGGCAGGACGCGCTCGGCGCCGGGCCAGTTCCAGGCGGCGGCGGCCTCGAACAGCCGGCCGTCGGCTTCGAGCAGCTTGCGCCACGGGGTCCGGGCGGCGGTCGCGGGCACGGTCAGGTCCAGGTCTGGGCTCATGGGGTGCGGTTACCCTGAAGTACCCGTTTCTTGTGCCCCCGCGGCGCCGGCCGCAGGCACGGGAGGAGACCCCGGATGCGTCTGCTTCTGGTCCGCCACGGCCAGACCCCCTCCAACGTGGACCACCTGCTGGACACCGCCGTGCCCGGCCCGGGGCTGACCCCGCTCGGCGAGGCGCAGGCCGCCGCACTGCCCGCGGCGCTCGCCGGCGAGGACATCGAGGCCCTCTACGCCTCCACGCTGCTGCGTACCCGGCTGACGGCCGCCCCGCTGGCCGCCGTCCGCGGCCTGGACGTGATCGTCCGCGACGGCATCCGCGAGCTGTCCGCCGGCGACCTGGAGATGCTGCCCGGGCACAGCCCGGAGGGCGAGCTGTACCTGCGCACGGTGTTCGCGTGGGCGGCCGGCGACACCGCGCTGCGCATGCCCGGCGGGGAGAGCGGCGCCGAGGCGCTCGCCCGGTACGACGCCGTGGTCGCCGAGGCCGCCGCGAGCGGTGCCGGGGCCGTCGCCATGGTCAGCCACGGCGCCGCGATCCGCGTGTGGACCGCCGCCCGCGCCGACAACGTCGACGTCGGGTTCGCCGCGGCCCGCCCACTGGAGAACACCGGCGTGGTCGTCCTGGAGGGCTCCCCGTCCGACGGCTGGAAGGCGCTGTCCTGGGAGGGCGCCACCGTGGCACCGGCCGGCGAGGGCGGCCCGGCGGGGGAGGCGCTGGACACGGCCGGATGACGCCCCGGCCCGCGCCGACGCCGGACACCGTCGCCGTCGGCGCCGCCCCCGCGCCGCTCGCCCCACCGGATAAGCGTTTGCTCCCGGCCCCTGCCACCTCGCACAATGCCTCCCCATGGGACATCTGGAAGCCGCGCACCTGGAGTACCACCTCCCCGACGGGAGGACGCTCCTCGGCGACGTGTCCTTCCGGGTCGGCGAAGGCGCCGCCGTCGCCCTGGTCGGGCCGAACGGCGCCGGCAAGACCACCCTGCTGCGGCTGATCTCCGGCGAGCTGAAGCCGCACGGCGGCAGCGTCACCGTCAGCGGCGGCCTCGGCGTGATGCGCCAGTTCGTCGGCTCCGTACGGGACGAGACGACCGTACGGGACCTGCTCGTGTCCGTCGCCCCGCCCCGCATCCGCCAGGCCGCGCAGGCCGTCGACCGGGCCGAGCACGCCATCATGACCGTCGACGACGAGGCCGCCCAGCTCGCGTACGCGCAGGCCCTCGCGGACTGGGCGGAGGTCCGCGGCTACGAGGCCGAGACGCTGTGGGACATGTGCACCATGGCCGCGCTCGGCGTCCCCTACGAACGCGCCCAGTGGCGGCAGGTGCGCACCCTCTCCGGCGGCGAGCAGAAACGGCTCGTGCTGGAGGCGCTGCTGCGCGGCACCGACGAGGTCCTGCTGCTGGACGAGCCCGACAACTACCTCGACGTGCCCGGCAAGCGATGGCTGGAGGAGCAGCTCAGGGAGACCCGCAAGACCGTCCTGTTCGTCTCCCACGACCGTGAACTCCTCGCCCGCGCCGCCGAGAAGATCGTCTCCGTCGAACCGGGCCCGGCCGGCGCCGACGCCTGGGTGCACGGCGGCGGCTTCGCCACCTACCACGAGGCCCGCCGGGAACGCTTCGCCCGCTTCGAGGAGCTGCGCCGCCGCTGGGACGAGAAGCACGCCCAGCTGAAGAAGCTCGTCCTGAACCTCCGTCAGGCCGCGGCCGTCAGCCACGAGATGGCCTCCCGCTACCAGGCCGCGCAGACCCGCCTGCGCAAGTTCGAGGAGGCCGGACCGCCGCCGGAGCCGCCTCGCGAACAGGACATCACCATGCGCCTGAAGGGCGGCCGTACCGGCGTGCGGGCCGTCACCTGCAAGGGCCTCGAACTGACCGGCCTGATGCAGCCCTTCGACCTGGAGGTCTTCTACGGCGAACGGGTCGCCGTGCTCGGCTCCAACGGCTCCGGCAAGTCCCACTTCCTGCGCCTGCTCGCCGGCGAGGACGTCGCGCACACGGGGGAGTGGAAGCTGGGCGCCCGCGTGCTGCCCGGACACTTCGCGCAGACCCACGCCCACCCCGAGCTCCAGGGCCGTACCCTCCTCGACATCCTGTGGAAGGAACACGCCCAGGACCGGGGCGCGGCCATGTCCCGGCTGCGCCGCTACGAGCTGACCCAGCAGGCCGAGCAGGCCTTCGACCGGCTCTCCGGCGGCCAGCAGGCCCGCTTCCAGATCCTGCTGCTGGAACTGGCCGGTGCCACCGCGCTGCTGCTGGACGAGCCCACCGACAACCTCGACCTGGAGTCCGCCGAGGCCCTCCAGGAAGGCCTGGAGGCCTTCGACGGCACGGTCCTCGCCGTCACCCACGACCGCTGGTTCGCCCGCTCCTTCGACCGCTTCCTGGTCTTCGGCTCCGACGGCCGGGTCCGCGAGACCCCGGAGCCGGTCTGGGACGAACGGCGCGTGGAACGGGCCCGGTGACGCGAGGACCCGCTCCCGCACGTGCCGGGCACCGATGCCCGCCGGCTCCCCGGCTCCCCGGCCGCCCGCGCAGGCCCGGGACCCCGGATGTTCGTACAGTGGATGCAGGGACGCGGGCGCCACGGGATCTCCTCCCGGAAATCACTCGGGGCAGTGCGTGCCGGGCGGGTACTCGAAGCCCATGAACGAACACGACGAGCGGGGCACCACCATGACCGGAGTCGACCCCAGCCGGCTGGACGACCAGCAGCTCATGAAGGAGCTGGAGACGATCCACCGCACGCGCCACGACACCCTCCTGTACGCCTCCAACGACGCGCTGCGGGCCCACAACGAGCGCATGGCACAGCTGGAGGGCGAGTATCTGCGCCGCAACCCCCGCCGCCTGGTGAGCGCGGCCCGTACCCGCGAGGGTGCCCGCGAACGCGGCTCCGGCGAGACGGCGACCCCGGGCACCCCCGGCACCTGACCGGAACCCCACCGCACGCGCACGGCACCCCACGGCACGCGGCGGCACCCACGGCGCGCGAGGGACGCGGCACGCGAAAGGGCCGGCCCTCGACGGGCCGGCCCCCGGCGGCGCTACGACACCCCGGCGGGCGTCAGCCGGCCTCGCCGGCGAACACGTGCACGAACGCGTCGCAGAACGCCTTCAGATCGTCCGGCTTGCGGCTGGTCACCAACTGGTTGGAGCCGTGGTCGCAGATCTTCACCTGCTCGTCCACCCAGGTACCGCCGGCATTGCGGATGTCCGTCCGCAGACTCGGCCACGACGTCAGCACCCGGCCGCGTACGACGTCCGCCTCCACCAGCGTCCACGGGGCGTGGCAGATCGCGGCCACCGGACGGCCCTGCTCGAAGAAGTCCCGCACGAAGGCGACGGCCTTCTCGTCCATCCGCAGGAAGTCCGGGTTCGCGACCCCGCCCGGCAGCACCAGGCCACCGAACGACCCGGCCGACGTCTCACCCACCACCTCGTCCACCGGGAACGTGTCCGCCTTGTCGAGATGGTTGAACGCCTGGATCTTCCCGGACTCGGTCGACACCAGCACCGGCTCGTGCCCGGCGTCCGAAGCCGCCTTCCACGGCTCGGTCAGCTCGACCTGCTCGACGCCCTCGGGTGCCACCAGAAACGCGATACGCATGATCCTCAGCTTCCTTTCACTTTCCGCAGCACCGCCCGGTGGGCGCGGGCGCGCCGCTTCCGCGCCCGCGCCGCCCGCCGGCACCGCACCAGTTCCTCGCCGTACGGCAGCAGCACACACACGCCGATCGCGACCCCGATGCCCGCCAGGTAGCCCGGCGACAGCGGGCGCCGGCGCGGCACCAGACGCCACGCGTCCGGATCCCCGCGTCCGCCCCGCAGCAGCGAGCGCACCTGATCGGCGTGCAGGCACATCAACGACGCCAGCCCGCCGAACGGCAGCGACTCCAGAAAACTGTGGATGTGCTGCTCGATCGGCTTGACCTCCCGGTCACTGCGCACGGCCGTCCGCACGTCCCACAACGCCGTCGCCTCGTGCACCGCCGCCGCGCCCAGCTGCACCGACAGCAGCAGCGGATTGACCTCGTACCGCAGGGTGAGCGCGATGGGCGCGCCCACCTCGGCCATCATCAGCGCGTGGATCAGGGACTCCCTCGTCCCCGCCGTGTCCTCGATCCGGGTGCGCCGGTGCATCGCCCAGTCGGCGAGCCCCGGCACGAACCACCCGGGCAGCAACCCGTACAGCAGAAACCGCGTGGTGGCATCCCCCACGTCGACCGTGGTGCCCCGCGCGATCTCCGCCGCCTGGCCGCCGCTCACGCGCCGCCCACCAGCGCCTCGGCCAGCTGCTGCACGTTGTCGTACCGTTCCCCGTGCCGTAGCCCGGCCACCGCGTCGACCAGCCCGCCCGGCGCGTTGCCGCGGCGCAGCGCCCGGGCCAGCTCGCCCGGCTTCGCGGGGAAGGCGTGCCGGTTCAGATGCCGGGCCAGCTCCAGCCGGGTCCGCTCCAGCGACGCCGGAGAACCCAGGCCGCCCACCGGGCCGCTCCAGACCTCCGGGTCGTCGTCCGCGGCCGGCTCCGGGTCGTGCCACTCCTCCACGCGCGTGGGATGGCCGGACCGCAGCAGACCCTGCAGTTCGTGTTTCATCTCGTCGTCCCGGTGGACGCTCAGCCGGTCGCTGCCTCGCTGCATGTCTCCCTCCAGAGGGTCGAAGGTCCGCTCCGCGTACCCGGTGCCGCGTGTCCGACACCGCGTACGTGCCGCTCGGTCACTGCTTGTCCCGGCCCGGCAGGAACTCCTGCACCTTCGCCTTCAGCCCCCGCTTGATCATCGAACCCCGGTCGGCGTCCCCCTTCAGGATCGACGCGGCCGTCGCCTCCATCTGCTCCCAGGTGGCGTGCGGCGGGATCGGCGGCACCGCCGGATCGGTCAGGAACTCGATCACCGCCGGCCCGTCCGCGTCCAGCGCGGCCCGCCAGCCCGACTCCACGTCCTCCGGCTTCTCCACCCGGATCCCGGTCAGCCCGAGCGACCGGGCGAACGCCGCGTACTGCACATCCGGGATCGACTGCGACGGCAGGAACGACGGAGCGCCCTCCATCGCCCGCATCTCCCACGTCACCTGGTTCAGGTCCTGGTTGTTCCACACGGCCACCACCAGCCGCGGATCCGACCAGCGGTCCCGGTACTTCGCCGCCGTGATCATCTCCGCCAGGCCGTTCATCTGCATCGCGCCGTCCCCGACCAGCGCGACCACCGGCCGGTCCGGATGCGCGAACTTCGCCCCGATCGCGTACGGCACCCCCGGGCCCATCGTCGCCAGCGTCCCGGACAGCGAACCCCGCATACCCGGCCGCATCGTGATGTGCCGCGCGTACCAGTTCGCCACCGAACCGGAGTCCGACGTCAGGATCGCGTTGTCCGGCAGCAGCGGATCCAGCGCCCGCGCCACGTACTCCGGGTTGATCGGATCCGCCGCCAGCCCGGCCCGCCGCTCCATCGTCTCGTGCCAGCGCCGCACGTTCGCGCACACCGTGTCGTACCACTCACGGCCACGCCCCTCCGCCTTCAGCAGCGGAATCAGCCGCTGCAACGTCGCGCGGGCGTCACCGACCAGGTTCACCTCGTACGGATACCGCATACCGATCATGTGCGCATCGATGTCGATCTGCACCCCGCGCGCCTTGCCGAAGTCCGGCATGAACTGCGTGTACGGGAACGACGAACCGATCGTCAGCAGCGTGTCGCAATCCCGCATCAGCTCGTACGACGGCCGGCTCCCCAGCAGCCCGATCGGCCCCGTCACATACGGCAGTTCGTCACTCAGCACGTCCTTGCCGAGCAGCGCCTTCGCCACCCCCGCACCGAGCAGCTCCGCGACCTCCCGCACCTCCGCGACCGCACCCGCGGCACCCTGCCCGATCAGGACGGCCACCTTGTCGCCCGCGTTCAGCACGTCCGCCGCCCGGCGCAGCGCCTCGTCCGTCGGGGTCGCCGTGAAGTCGCTCATCCCCAGACTCGACGGCACCATCTTGAAATCGTGCGTCGGCGGCGAGTAGTCCAGCTCCTGCACATCACCCGGGATGATCAGCGCCGTCGGGCAGCGCCGGGCGTACGCCGTACGGATCGCCCGGTCCAGCACGTTCGGCAGCTGCTCGGGCACCGTCACCGTCTCCACGAACTCCGAGGCGACGTCCTTGTACAGCGTGTGCAGGTCGACCTCCTGCTGGTACGAGCCGCCCATCGCGGTCCGGTTCGTCTGGCCGACGATCGCCAGCACCGGCACATGGTCCAGCTTCGCGTCGTACAGACCGTTCAGCAGATGGATGGCACCCGGTCCCGAGGTCGCCGCGCACACACCGATACGGCCGCTGAACTTCGCGTACCCGACCGCCTCGAACGCGGACATCTCCTCGTGCCGGGACTGGATGAACCGCGGCTGGTCCTCGGCGCGGCCCCAGGCGGCGAGCAGCCCGTTGATGCCGTCGCCCGGATAGCCGAAAACCTGTTCCACGCCCCACGCGCGCAACCGCTCGAGGATGTGGTCCGAGACCTTGGTGCCCATGGAGAGACCTCCGGTGGAGTACGAAGCAGACGATCCGGTCAGCGCGTACCGAGTCACCTGCGACAGGGACGGAAAACCTCCGGTACCCGCACCGCCGACCCCTGCGGCGGCACCACGCGCGCGCCGTCACCCGGTCGGCCCCGCCCGTCCCGCGAATGGGCTCCGGCCGCGCGCGGTACGGCCCCCCGCGGGCTGTCATGGCAGCGAGGGCACGCCCCGTGCCCCCGTACCCGGACGCCGCACGGCGTCGCCGTCGTACCGGTGCGCCGGCGTACCGGTACGACCGTCGCCGTCCGCCGAGGAGCCCCTCCCATGCGCCGCACCGCCCGCGCCCTGTCCGCCGCCTTCGCCACCGGTGCCGTGCTCGCCCTCACGGGCCCCACCGCCCTTGCCGGTCCGGCTGCCTCTGCCGGTTCCGCCGTGTCTGCCGGTCCGGCTGCCTTTGTCGGTCCCGCCGTGGCTGCCGGCCCTGCTGCCTCTGCCGGTTTCGCCGTCCTCGCCGAGCCCGTTGCCGAGGCGAGCCCCGGGAGCGGCAGCGGCTCCCTGGTCTGCGATCCCGTCCTCGGACCGGTGCTCGTGCCACCCGACGCCGGCGCACCGGCCGGCCCCGAGGGCACGTCCTGCGGGCCGGACGGGGCGGTGCGTGACGGGGGCGGGCAGGTGGGGCCCGAGGCCGACGGGGGCGGGCCGGCGGGAGTCGCACGCGAGGACCCCGGGGGCGGCGGAGCCGGGAAGACCGGTGCCGGGGAGGTGGGCGCCGGGCGGGAGAGCGCCGGGCCGGCCGGTAACGGGCGGGACGGCAGCGGGCAGGTCGGTAACGGACAGGACGGGGGCGGCCGGGACAGCGCCGGATGGGACGGGACCGCGCAGGACGGTTCCGGGCGGGACGGCGGGCGGCAGGACGGAACCGGGCGGGAGTGCACGCAGGCCGGGGCGGGTGACTGCGGCCACGACGACCACGCGTGCGAGGAGTCCCGCGAGGCACGCTGCCCGGACGGCGACGGCCACTCCTGCCGCGACTCCCACGACACCGGCTGCACCCCCTCCGCCGTCCAGCACGGCGTCGACGCCGGACAGGGCGGCACCTTCGACGACTCGGTCCCGGCCCTCGCCGCCGGCGCGGCCTGCATCGCCGCCGCCTGCGCGGGCGCCGGCTACCGGCTGCACGGCCTTCGGCGCTCCCCGGGCCGCCGGCCCACCGGGATGTGACCCGGGCGACTCGGTATACCGCCCATGGAGGGCCGTCCGGCGGGTACACAGCCTCCCGAGGGCGGCGCGAACCGGTCACGGCACGCGTTCAAGGCGACGGAACACGGGAAGAGTCCGCAGCAGGAGATCACCGACCACGGCACGGCCCGCACGCCCCACGGACCCGGCGTCCCGCGGTCCACGAGGACAGGACGACACCCCACGACGACAGCGGACGGCACGGCCCGGACAGGGCGCCACGGCATCACGGACTGCGCGGAGGCGGACATGCGGCGGACGGACCCCGGCGAGGACCACGGCCCCGTCCGCTACGGCCCGCCCCTCCCCGCCGACGGCCTCCCCGTCCTCCCCGAACTCTCCGCCGTACTCGCCACCGCCGCGGCCCGCGCCGACGCCCAGCCCGTCGGCGGCGCCCCCGCCCTCCTGGAAGCCGCCTGCGGCTACTGGACCCGCCGCGGACTGCCCACCGTCCCCGACCAGGTCGCCGCCGGACCCGGCGCCCCCGCCCTGCTGCTCGCCCTGACCGCCGCACTCGCCGGCAACGGCGCCGACATCCTCGTACCCCGGCCCTGCGCCGCATGGTGGGCGCCGTACGCCCGGCTCCTCGGCCGGCCCGCCTACCACGTGCCGACCCCCGCCGAGAGCGGCGGCGTCCCCGACCCCTACGCCCTGCTGGAGACCGTCCGCCGGGTCCGCGCCGAAGGCGGCGACCCCCGGCTGCTGGTGCTGTCCGTCGCCGACGACCCCACCGCCACAGTCGCCCCGCCCGAACTGCTCCACGAGGCCGTCGAGGCAGCCACCGCCGAAGGACTCCACCTGGTCAGCGACGAGACCTGGCGCGACACCCTGCACGCCCCGCGCGAGACCGTCCTGCTCAGCCCCGCCGAGATGTGGCCCGACCAGGTCACCGTCGTCACCGACCTGGCCGGCGCCCTGCTGCCCCCCGGCTGGCCCGCCGCCGTCGCCCGCTTCCCGGCCACCACCGGCGGACGGCACCTCCACGCGCGCGTGCTCGACATCCTCACCGCCCTCGGCGCACGCATCGCCGCACCGGTCGCCGCGGCCGCCGGCTACGCCCTCGACGAACCCCCGCCCCTCACCGAACGCCGCGAGGCCACCGTACGGCTGCACGCGCGCGTGGCCGCCGCCGCGCACGCCGCGGTCGTCGCCGCCGGCGCGCTCGCCCGGCCCCCGCAGGCCGGCCGCCACCTGTACGCCGACCTGAGCCCGCTGCGCGAACCCCTCACCGCCCAAGGCGTGGGCGACGCCCAGGACCTGGAGGACCTGCTCACCGCCCGGCTCGGCATGCCCGCACCCGGCGGCCACCGCTTCGGCGACGACCTCGGCGCGCTGCGCGTACGACTCGCCACCGGACCCCTGCTGGGCGGCACGGACGAGGAACGCACGGAATGCCTCACCTCACCCGCGCCGTTGGAACTGCCACACGTACAACGCGCACTGATCTCCCTGCGGTCGGCCTTCGACGATCTCCGCGACGACGCTCAGCGATAGGAGCCTCCTCGATGACGCAGCAGACGCACGAGCCCGGACCGGCCACCACCACGACGACCACGACGGGTACGGCAGTTACGGCAGCTTCGGCAACTACGGAGGTCACGGCGGCCGGCGAGAGAGACGTCCCCGCCCCGCTCGCGCCCCCGTTCCCGCCGCTGGCCGAACCCCGCCCCCTCGGCGAACACCGCGTGTGGCCCCGCACCTTCCACGACCGGCTCACCGCGCCGCTGCCCGGCCTCAAGGCCCTCGCCCGCTTCGCCCGCGAAGGCGCCGTACGCCCCGGCCCCGAAGGCCTCGCCGACATCCCCCGCCTGCCCTGCGAACCGGCCCCGCTGCCCCGCGTCGACACCCGCACCCTCGCCGTCACCTGGGCCGGCCACGCCAGCTGGATCGTCCGCGTCGGCGGGCTCACCGTCCTCACCGACCCCGTCTGGTCCCGCCGCATCCTCGGCACCCCGGCCCGCATCACCCCCGTGGGCGTGCCCTGGGACAGCCTGCCCCGCGTCGACGCCGTCGTCATCAGCCACAACCACTACGACCACCTGGACGCCCCCACCCTGCGCCGACTCCCGCGCGACACCCCGGTGTTCGTGCCCGCCGGCCTCGGCGGCTGGTTCCGCCGCCGCCGGTTCACCGTCGTCACCGAACTGGACTGGTGGGAGGGCGCCGAACTCTCCGGCGTCCGCTTCGACTTCGTCCCCGCACACCACTGGTCCAAGCGCACCCTCACCGACACCTGCCACAGCCTGTGGGGCGGCTGGATCCTCACCGCACCCGACGGACAGCGCCTCTACTTCGCCGGCGACACCGGCTACGGCCACTGGTTCTCCCGCATCGGCCGCCGCTACCCCGGCATCGACCTCGCCCTCATGCCCATCGGCGCCTACGACCCCCGCTGGTGGCTGAGCGACGTCCACTGCGACCCCGAGGAAGCCGTCCAGGCCACCCTCGACCTCGGCGCCCGCCGCATGGCCCCCATGCACTGGGGCACCTTCGTCCTCTCGGCCGAACCGGTCCTGGAACCCCTCACCCGCGTACGGGCGGCCTGGGAGAAGGCGGGACTGGAACGCGACGACCTGTGGGACCTGCCGATCGGCGCATCAAGGATCCTCGACTGACACACCCCTCCGGGACACCGCGCGGAGCCGGCGGCCCCACCTCACCCGGCGGCCCGCACCCGCCGCCACATCCCGGGCACCGCACCGACCAGGATCGTCAGCACCACCGCCACCACCACGCCCTCCCACGGCTCCTCGAACAACGAACCCCCCAGAACCCCGATCACCTGATACGTGGCCGCCCACGCCAGACACGCCAGCAGATTCCCCCGCGCGAACCGCCGCAGCGGCCACTCCGCCAGCAGACACGCCAGCATCACCGGTATCCGCCCCGCAGGGACGAGCCGCGACAGCACCAGCACGGCGATCCCGTGCTCCGCCAGCTTCCCCCGCGCCTGCGCGAGCCGCTCCTCCGGCGCCCGGTCCCGGATCGCCTCCAGCCACCGCGACCCGTTCCTCGACCGCAACCCGCGCCGCCCCAGCCAGTACAACGCCGCATCCCCCAGGAACGCGGCCAGCGACGCCGTCACGAACACCAGCGCCAGCGACAACGGCGCCGTCCGGTGGAACGCCACCACCGCCGCCGAACTCACCAGCGCCCCCGTCGGCACGACCGGCACCAACGCCCCGATCAACACCAGCAGGAACAACGACGGATAACCCACCGCCTGCTGCGCGGACCCGGACGTCACGGTGCGCGACGCATCGGCGAGCCACGTCACCGCGCGACCTCCAGCCGCACACTCTCCCCGTGCCCCAGCTTGTGCACCGCCACCTGCGGCGCCGCCACCGCCGCCAGCCGCACGAACTCGTCCCCCGGCGCATGGAACTCGTGCGGCCGCACCGCATCCATACCGATCGGCCAGTACGTCCCGTAATGCACCGGCACCGCCACCCGCGGCGCCAGCCGGGCCAGCGCCCGCGCCGCCCGCCCCGCGTCCAGATGCCCCTCCCCGAGATACGGCCCCCAGCCCCCCACCGGCAACAACGCCACGTCCACCGGACCCACCCGCTCGGCCATCGCGTCGAACAGCCCCGTGTCCCCGGCGAAATACGTCCGCGCCTCACCCTCGACGACAAAACCCAGCGCCGGAGAACGCCGCGGACCCACCGGCAGCCGCCGCCCGTCGTGCAGCGCCGGCACCACCCGGACCAGCACCTCCCCGATCCGCACCTCGTCCCCCGGCACCACCTCGGTGACCCGCAGATGCCCCAGCCGGCGCAGACCCGGCACCGCCCGTGGTGCGCCCCGGGGCACGAGCAGGCGCGTACCCGGGCCGAAACAGGCCAGCGACGGCACATGCAGATGGTCGGCATGCAGGTGGGACACCAGCACCACGTCCGCCCGCCGGGCCCCGGCGGGCGGCAGCACACCCCGGCGCCGCCGCAGATGCGCCAGCCGGCCGGCGAACAGAGGATCGGTGAGCACCCGGACGTTCGCATCCTCCACCGCGCAGGTGGCGTGACCCCACCAGGTGATCTCCACCGGCACCTTCTTCGCCTCCTTCACGCGACTCCCCGAAGCCTACGGGCAGGAGTAGGGTCGGCGGCGAAACCCGGAGGTGAGGGGGACGCCATGGGACAGCTGCGGGGTGCCTTCAGCGCGTTCACGACCGTGCGGGTCACCGCCATCGCGAGCCTCACACCCCTGGAGGAACTCGAGGCCGACCCCTTCCTGGTGGACTCGCGCAGCCAGCACGCCATGTGCGCCCGCTGGGCCGCCGAACGCGGCTACGTCATCGCCCGCGAACTCCTCGTCGGCGGCCTGCGCTTCGACCACTGCGCCCTCTGGGACGGCGTCCGCCCCGGCGTCGACCTGTTCGTCGCCCCCAGCCTCCGGGTACTGCGCCGGGCCCTGTCGTCGGTCGAGGAGTTCACCGCCGAATGCGCCCGCCGAGGCGTACGCGTGGAAACCGTGGGGCGGGCCGAACCGGCGTACGACGCACAGATGAAGGCACGCGTGCACCGACGGCTGTCCATGCCGACGGCCGGCTACGACGGACGGTGACCCCGGCCCCGTGTGACAAGGTGGAGCAGGGCCCGACCACGGCCCGCGAAGCGAGAAGGGGCCCACCTGCCCGCCCGGGACGGGGGAGGGCCGGGACAAGAGGTGTACGAGGCGTGCGCGGCGTACGGTGGCGACGGATCGCCAGTCAGATCGGACGGAGCATCAGCGTCTGGGCGGTCTCCACGGCCACCATGCTGGCCCTCGCCGCCCTCCTGCCCGACTTCCAGCTCCAGTCCCCCGACGGCGACAGCACCACCCGCATCGCCGTCACCGCCGCCTGCGGCGCCGGCGCCTTCGGCATCCTCTCCGCCGTCGTCTGGCCCCTCCTGGTCCGCCTGCTCCTGCTCGTCCCCGCACTCGTCCTCGGCCTGCTCGTCTTCTTCCTCAACGGCTCCCTGCTGCTGCTCGCCCTGCACATCAACCCCTCCGGCCGCCCCGAAGCCGCCCCCGAGACCGCCGTCATCGTGGCCGCCGTGATGTCCGCCGTCGCCTCCGCCACCGGCGCGGCCCTCGCCGTACGCGACGACGAGGCCTACCGGCGCCGGCTGCACCGCCTCGCCACCCGCAGCCGCCGGGCCCATCCGCCGTGCCCCGGCGCGCCCGGGCTGGTCTGCGTCCAGCTCGACGGGGTCGGTCACGATGTGCTCGTGGAGGCGGTTCGGAAGGGGTTGATGCCTACGGTGAGCCGTTGGATGTCCACCGGCGACGGTATACAGCCGACGGCCGGCGGTGGCGGGCGGCCGATGGACGACGGTATGCGGTCCACGGGCGAAGGTATGCGGTCGACAGGCGGTGGCGTGCGGTCGACGGACGGCTGCGTGCGGTCGACGGGCGACGGTATGCAGTCGACGGGCAGCACCATACGGTCGGCACAGGACGGCATGCCGTCGACGGACGGCGGACCGCTGCCGGCGAACGACTGCATACAGCCGACGGACGGCACCACGCCTCCGCCACTCCACCGCATCCACCCCACCCACCGCCTCACCCCCTGGCGCACGGACTGGTCCAGCCAGACCGGCGCCAGCCAGCTCGGCATCCTGCACGGCACCTCCTTCGACGTCCCGGCCTTCCGCTGGTACGAGAAGGACCGCGGCGAGGTGATGGTCTGCAACCGGCCGACGAGCGCCGCCGAACTGCAACACCGCGCCATACTGCATACCGGCGACAGCGGACTGCTCACCGCCGACGGCGCCAGCCGCGGCAACCTCTTCAGCGGCGGCGCCGGCGAACAGGCCCTCGTCCTGTCCATCGCCACCCGCCGCCGCGGCCGGGCGAACCGTTCCCGCGCCGGCTACTTCGCCTACTTCTCCGACCCCGCCAACGCCGTACGCACCGCCCTGTCCTTCACCGCCGAGGTGGGCCGCGAGATCGGCCAGTCCACCCGCGCCCGCCTGCGCAAGCAGCGCCCGCGCGTCGGCCGGGGCGGCCTCTACCCGCTCGTGCGGGCCTTCGCCACCGTCGTCGAACGGGACGTCGTCGTCGCCGCGGTCATGGGCGACATGCTCGCCGGCCGCACCTCCGTCTACGCCGACCTCGTCGCCTACGACGAGGTCGCCCACCACTCCGGCCCGCACAGCCGCGACGCCGAGAAGGTCCTGCAGCGCCTCGACCGGTCCCTCGCCCTTCTCGAACGCGTCGCCGAACACGCCCCGCGCCCCTACCGCATCGTCGTCCTCTCCGACCATGGCCAGAGCCCCGGCGAAACCTTTCGCTCCCGCTATGGACTCACCCTCGGCGACCTGGTCCGGGCCGGCTGCGGACTGCCCGTCCCGCGCCGCGCGGAACGCACCCGCAGCGGCGCCGAGGCCCGCGCCGCCGTCCGCGCCGCCCTGCGCCGGCCGGTGGAGGACCGGGACGAATGCCATCTCACCGCCCCGCGCTCCGAGCCGGTCGTGCTGGCCTCCGGCAACCTCGGCCTGCTCTCCTTCCCGGACGTCCCGCACCGCATGACCAAGGAGGAGATCGACGCCCGCCACCCCGCCCTGCTCACCACCCTCGCCAACCACCCCGGCATCGGCTTCCTGCTGGTGCGCAGCGAGGAACACGACGGCGTGGTCCTCGGTGCCCACGGCGCCGAGATCCCGCTCGCCGCGCTCGACGACGAGCCCGGCCCGCTGGCCCGCTTCGGCCCCGGCGCCGCCGACGCCGTCCGCCGCACCCACTCCTTCCCGCACACCGCCGACATCATGGTGAACTCCGCCTACGACCCCGCCGACGGCGAAGTCCTCGCCTTCGAGGAACAGATCGGCTCCCACGGCGGGCTCGGCGGCGCCCAGTCCCGCCCCTTCCTGCTCTCCCCGCGGGAACTGTCCGCACCGGTCGCGGACGGCACCGAGCTGACCGGCGCCGAGCACGTCCACCGCGTGCTGCGCCGCTGGCTGCGCGAACTGAACGGCCCCCAGGTGCCGCTCACCACGGACGCGGAGGAGGAGCAGGCCGCCTGAAATTCGGCTGCACCCGCACCGCCCCGCCCCGCACACTGTCCGAGTCGTACACCTCTCGGACAACCGCAAGGGATCCCCGCGTTGCAGGCCGCCGTCACCGTCACCCCCGCCCGCGTCCCCGAACTCCTCCTCGGTCTCGCCACCGTCCGCCCCGTCTTCCTCTGGGGCGCCCCGGGCATCGGGAAGTCCTCCCTGGTGCGGGAGTTCGCCGCCTCGCTCGGCCTGGAGTGCGTGAGCCTGCTCGGCACCCAGCTCGCCCCCGAGGACCTGATCGGCGTACCGCAGATCCGCGACGGACGCTCGGTGTTCTGCCCGCCGGAGGCGATCGCGCGCGACGAGCCGTACTGCCTGTTCCTGGACGAGCTGAACGCCGCCACCCCGGATGTGCAGAAGGCGTTCTACTCCCTCATCCTGGACCGCCGTATCGGCAACTACGAGCTGCCGGAAGGCTCCATCGTCATCGGCGCCGGGAACCGCGCCACCGACAACGCCCTGGCCCGCCCGCTCGCCTCCGCCCTGGTCAACCGGCTCGCCCACGTCCACCTGGAGGTCTCCGCCACGGACTGGCTGGCCTGGGCCGCGGACAACGGCATCCACCCGTGGATCGTGGACCACCTCACCGACCGGCCCGACCACCTGTGGTCCAAGCCGCCCAAGACCGAGGAGCCGTTCTCCACGCCCCGCTCCTGGCACATGCTCTCCGACGCCCTGCACTCCTTCGGCGCCGGCCTGGACGAGCCGACCCTCACCGTCCTCGCACACGGCACCCTCACCCCCGCGCACGCCACCGCCTTCTGCGGCTACGTCAAGGTCGTCCGCAGCCGGTACGGCATCGAGGCGATCCTCAAGGGCGACGCCCGCTGGCCGCACCGCCTCCAGGACCGCGACCTGCTCTACTACCTCGCCGAGTCCTTCCGCGGCCGCCTCGTGAAGGAACTGCCCGTCAGCAAGGAACACATGTCCGAGAACGGCCGGCAGACCGCCTACCGCGCCAAGTCGCTGCTGGTGCAGCTCGCCGAGATCTCCGTCGAGGTCGCCCAGACCGTCATCGCCTCCGACGCCGACGGCAACCCGCTCCTGCCGTCGTGGTTCCTGGTCGAGGCCGCCCGCGACATGCCCCGCCTGGTGGAGGCGCGGCGGTGAGCCGCACCCAGCCGAAGAAGAAACGGGACCCGGCCGGCGAGGCGTTCGCCGAGGGAGTGCGGCTGCTGCGCGCCAACCCGGCCCTCGCCGCCGTCGAATTCGACGTCTGCCGCACCGAGAACTGCGTCCTCGCCCCGCGCGAGGGCCTCCTCGTCACCGACTCCGACGGCACCGTGCACGCCCACCCCCACCGGCTCGCCGAACCCGCCGCCTGGGCGTGGGCGCTCGCCCACGCCGCCCTCCACCTGGGCTTCGGGCACCTCCCCGCCGCCCCGGGCACGCGCCGGCAGCCCGACCGGTACGACCTCGCCGCCCGCTGCGTCGTCGTCAACCGCTTCCTGCTCGGCTTCCCCGTCGGCACCGCCCCCGAGGAACACCCCGTGAGCTACCCCGACGGCGACGAGGAACGGCTCGCCGCCCGCTGGCGCGCGCACGGCCTGCCGCCCGCGTACGAACGCTGCGGCACCGCGGGCCCCGCACCCGACCAGGTACTCACCGAATGGCTCCCCTGGCGCGGGGCCGCCCCCGACCGCCACCTGGCGTTCGCCACCGCCCTGACCCGCACCGTGTCCGCCGCGATGGACATGGCCGGCGGACGCCGGGACAGCCTCGACGGCGAGCTCCTCCCGCGGCGCCCCTGGGAGCAGGCCCTGAGCTGGTTCGTCTCCTCCTACCCGCTGCTCGGCGGCATCGCGGCCGGCATCACCCTGGTCGCCGACGCCGAACTCGCCCGCGCCCACGACATCCGGATCGCCGCCGTCGACCCCGGAGCCGGCGAGATCTACGTCAACCCGCTGCGCACCTTCGAGGACGAGGAGTGGCGGTTCATCCTCGCCCACGAGATGCTGCACGCCGCCCTGCGCCACGGCGACCGCTGCGGCACCCGCGACCCCTACCTGTTCAACATCGCCTGCGACTACGTCATCAACGGCTGGCTCGTCGAGATGCAGGTCGGCACCATGCCCGAGGGCCTGCTGCACGACCCGGGGCTGGCCGGCCTGTCCGCCGAGGAGGTCTACGACCGCCTCGCCGGCGACCTGCGCCGGATGCGCCGCCTGGCCACCCTGCGCGGCAAGGGCGTCGGCGACGTCCTCGGCGGCCCCCTCCGCCCGGCTGGCGACTACGTCGACCTCGACGAGTTCTACCGCCGCGGCCTCACCCGCGGCCTCGACCTGCACCAGGCGCAGGAACGCGGTTTCCTGCCCGGCGGCCTGGTCGCGGAGATCCGCGCCCTCAGCCACCCACCGCTGCCCTGGGACGCCCGGCTGGCCCGCTGGTTCGACGAGTTCGTGCCACGCCCGGAGCCCGTACGGTCCTACGCCCGCCCCGCCCGCCGCCAGGCCTCCACCCCCGACATCCCGCGCGCGGGCCGCTCCTTCCCGCCGGAGGAGATCGCCCGCTGTACCTTCGGCGTGGTCCTCGACACCTCCGGCTCGATGGGCGCCACGCTGCTCGGCAAGGCGCTCGGCGCGATCGCCTCCTACGCCGAGGCCCGCGACGTACCGGCCGCCCGCGTGGTGTTCTGCGACGCCGCCCCGCACGACGCCGGCTATCTGCCGGTCACCGAGATCGCCGGCCGGGTACGGGTGCACGGGCGCGGCGGTACGGTCCTGCAGCCCGGCATCGACCTGCTGCACCGGGCGGAGGACTTCCCGCCCACCGCACCGGTGCTGGTCATCACCGACGGATGGTGCGACGCACTGCGGGTACGCAGGGAACACGCCTATCTGATCCCGCAGGGAAGTCAGCTGCCGTTCACGCCGCGAGGGCCGGTCTTCAGAGTGCGATGAGCCCGAATGTGATCGGATAGGAACACCCGGGAACCCCGGAACCGCGACACTCGCGAAAGGAAGCATCGTGGCAACCACGCGCACCGCGCACACCGTCTGGGAAGGCAACCTGCTCGAAGGCAACGGAGTCGTCACCTTCGACTCCTCCGGCATCGGCCAGCAGCCGGTGTCGTGGCCCTCGCGCGCCGAGCAGGCGAACGGCAAGACCAGCCCCGAGGAGCTGATCGCCGCCGCCCACTCCAGCTGCTTCTCCATGGCCCTCTCGCACGGCCTGGCCGGCGCCGGCACCCCGCCCACCCGGCTGGAGACCAAGGCCGACGTCACCTTCCAGCCGGGCGAGGGCATCACCGGCATCCACCTCACCGTGCGCGGCGAGGTGCCGGGCCTGGACGAGGACGGCTTCCGTTCGGCCGCCGAGGACGCCAAGAAGAACTGCCCGGTCAGCCAGGCCCTGACCGGTACGACGATCACCCTGACGGCCGAGCTGGCCTGACGCTCGTACGTCCCCCGGTGCCGTGCCCCTCTCGGGGGCGCGGCACCGCTTCGTGTGCGGGTGGGGAAGTGGCGGGTGGGGGAGCGGTGGGAGCGGGCCGGGGTCATGGGGGCCGGCTGGTGTATACAGTCGGCAATGTGGCGCATACGGCATCCAGCACACCGGCATACGGTGTGCCGTAGCCGGTCAATCGCATACGCAGCCGCTCCAGGCCGTCGCGGTATTCGGTCAGCAGAACGCTGTCGCCGGTCCGCGCCGTGAACTCCAGCACCGCCGGCAGGAAGTCCGGCATCTCCCCGCGGCTGCACTCCAGCCCGTGCCGGCGGTAGACGTCCCCGAACCGGGCCACCGACATCCCGCGCCGCCGGATGCCGCCGTCGTACCACCGGCTCAGGTACAGGCTGTGCCGGTCCCCGCGGCCGAAGACCCGCACGTAGTGCGCGGCCAGCTCCTGCGGCGGGGTGAGGGCCGCGTGGTCGGTGAACCCGCGCAGCTGCGGGGCGGCCTGCCGCAGCAGCGGCAGCCGGGCGATGAGGTCCTCGTCCGGGTAGGTCAGGCAGAGGGCCGCCGCCTGGTACAGCACCGCGTCCGAGGGCATCAGGCCTCCTTCGCGTCGGGCGGTGGGTGCGTGCCGGTCACGGACGCTCCCTCGGTACACCCCGTACTCAGAAGCTAGGGGCGGGCCCGGTAACGCACCTGTCCGCAGACCCGTACGGGTCATCCCGGCCGGACGCGGGCCGCGGCGCGGGCGCGCTCAGAGTCCCTCGCGGTGCTCCCGGAGCAGCTTCCGGGTGCGCTGCGCGGACGCGGCCCGGGCCGTCATGTGGTCCAGCACCTCCAGGTGCGCGGACACCTCCCGGCGGGAGTCCAGGTACAGGGCGCCGGTCAGGTACTCGGTGAACACCATGTCCGGCAGTTCCGGCTCGGCGAACCGGAACAGCGTGAACGGCGCGTACGTCCCCGGGTGCGGGCCCGCCGCGAACTCGGCGATCTGCAGGGTGACCCGGTCCCGCTCGGCGTACTCCAGCAGCCGGTCCAGCTGGTCCCGCAGCACCTCGGGCCGCATGCTCACCGGGCGCCTGAGCACCGTCTCGTCCATGATCACCCACAGGTGGGGCGGGTCCTCGCGCTCCAGCAGCCGCTGCCGTTCCATGCGCAGCGACACGTGCCGCTCGACCGTCTCCGGCGAGCTCTGCCCTATCGTCCCGGCCTCCAGCACCGCCCGCGCGTAGTCCTCGGTCTGCAGCAGGCCGGGTACGAAGTGCGGCTCGTAGGAGCGGATGATCCGGGCGGCGCCCTCCAGGCTGACGTACAGGCTGAACCAGTCCGGCAGCACGTCGTGGAACCGCTGCCACCAGCCCGGCTGGTTCGCCTCCTCGGCCAGCCGGACGAACGCGCCGGCCTCCTCCTCGGCCACCCCGTAGGTGGACAGCAGCACCTGCACGTAGGGGATCTTCAGCGCGACCTCGGCCATCTCCATCCGCCGTACGGTCGCCGACGCCACCCTGAGGACCCGTGCGGCCTCCTCCCGGCTGAGCCCCGCCGCCTCCCGCAGCTCCTGCAACCGCTTGCCCAGCACCACCTGGCCCACGGTGGGCGCAGCCCGCCGCTCACTCACGCCACGCCCTCCCCTGTGCGCCGACCGCAGCGGGCAGCAGTCTGTCACGTGTCGCCGCCTCGCACACGTGCCCGAGGCAACGAATCGGTTCCGGGGTGGTCAACCGGCCAGTGTGTGCAGGTACTTGGCGGTCGCCGGATCCGCCGGCAGGAACGTCTCGATGGCGAGCTCGGCGACCGTGACGTCCATCGGCGTGTTGAACGTGGAGATCGAGGACACGAACGACAGGGTCCGGCCGGCGTGCTCGATGCGCAGCGGCAGCGCGAAGTACGCTGCGGGCTCGGCCGGTTCGGTGCCCGGTGGCTCCTCGGGCACCGGGTAGGCCGCGACCTCCTCGTACAGGGCGCGGAGCCGGTCCGAGCGGTACAGGGCGATCTCCCGTTCCATCTGGGCCAGCAGATGCCCGCGCCACTCCCGCAGGTTGCGGATGCGCGGTGCCAGCCCCTCCGGGTGCAGGGTCAGCCGCATCGCGTTCGGCGCCGGGGCCGTCAGCTCCTCGGGGACGCCCTCCAGCAGCATGGCGATGCCCCGGTTCGCGGCGACGACCGTGTACCCGGCGTCGACCACCAGCGCGGGATAGGGCTCGTAGCCCCGGATGAGCCGCTCGATGCCGTCGCGCAGCCCGTCCAGCGCCGGATCGTCCAGCGGCGTCTCCGGATAGCGCGGGGCGTAACCGGCCGCCAGCAGCAGGGCGTTGCGCTCCCGTACCGGAACCTGGAGCTGCTCGGCGAGCCGCAGCACCATCTCCTCGCTCGGCCGGGACCGGCCGGTCTCCACGAAACTGATGTGCCGCGCCGAGGAGTCGGCGCGCAGCGCCAGTTCCAGCTGGGAGATCCGGTGCCGCTCCCGCCAGGCGCGCAGCAGCGGACCGACACCCTGACCGGTAACGGCGGAGACGGTGGGAACGGACGCGGCAAGAGGCATACCAGCGACCCTAGTCGAGGCCGGCACACCGCCACGAGCCCGGCGTCCCGCACCACGGCCGGTACGCGTCGCTGCCTCGCCCGCGCCGCCGGCGTGGCAGGCTGAACCGTACCCGCCTCTCCCCGCACGGGGACACGCATCGAAGGGAGCCCCGGCCATGGCCGTCGAACCGCTGTCGCAGAAGGAGATCGAGGACCGGCTGGCCGAACTGCCCGGCTGGTCGGTCGACGGCGACCGCCTCACCCGCGCCTACCGGCTCGGCTCGCACTTCGCGGCGGCCGCGCTGGTCGTGCACATCGCCGGCATCCAGGACGAGCTGGACCACCACTCCGACCTCACCCTCGGCTACAACACCGTCTCCCTGAGCGTCCACACCCACAGCGCGGGCGGCGCCGTCACCGCCAAGGACTTCGCTCTCGCCCGCAGGGTGGAGGACATCGCCCCAGGCCACGGAGCACACTGAGCGGCGTGCTCGACTACGAGAAGGAAGCCGGCGACTACGACGCCCTGCGCGGCGGCGAGGCCCGCGCCCACGAGGCCGCACAGGCCGTCCTCGGCCTGATCCCCGAAAGGACGGGCCGCCTCCTCGACGTCGCCTGCGGCACGGGGATCGTCACCCGGCGGCTCGCCGCCGCGCGCCCCGGGCTGCGGGTGACCGGCGCCGACCTCACCCCGGCCATGGTCCGCACGGCCTCGGCCCGGCTGCCCGGCGCGATCGTACGGGCCGACAGCCGCCGGCTGCCCTTCCCCTCCGGGACCTTCGACGCGGTCACCAGCATCTGGCTGCTGCACCTGCTCGCGGACCCCGAGGACGTCCGCGCCGTCGTCGCCGAGTGCGCCCGGGTGCTGCGGCCCGGCGGCACCTACGTCACCACCGTCGACAAGGCCGCCGCCCACGACGTCGGCAGCGACATCGACGCCGTCCTCGCGGCCCGTCCGCGCCGCCCGGCCGCCGACGCCCCCGGCACCGTCACCGCGCACGCCGTCCGCTACGGACTCCGGCCCGCCGGCCACGCCGCCTTCCGCGGCACCGGACAGGGCCGCAGCCCCCGCACCACCATCGCCGACCTGCGCCGCGGCTGGTTCACCATGCTGCCGCCGGGCGAGCCGCGCACCGAGGAGTTCGCCGCACGCCTGGCCGCACTCCCGGACCAGGACCGCCGGCGCCCCGACCCCCGGTTCGGCGTCCGCGCATTCCGCAGACCGCCGGCGGACGACGCCTTCGACACCGTGCGCACCGGCTAGCAGGAGCCCTGCGCCGCCGGGGAGGGCAGCCGCGGCTGCACCTCGAAGACGCCCCACAGGCCGGTCGCGCGCAGCATCCGCAGGAAACGGGCGCTGTCCGTGACCAGCCGCAGCCGGCCCCGCCGGGCCAGCACGCGGTTGCGGGCCCGGCACAGCACACCCAGGCCGGTGCAGTCGATGAACTCGGTCGGCCGCAGGTCCAGCACCAGATCGGGGCAGGGATGCGCGGTGAGCGTGTCGAGCCGCGCCGAGAGGGCGGGCGCGGTCAGCAGATCGATCTCGCCGTGCAGCGGCAGCACCACGGGACCGGGGCACGTGACCGGCGGACCGGCCGGGCACGGGGAAGGCGTGGACACGGCTGTCAGACCAGATCACCGCTGCCGTACGGGGCGTAGAGATCGAGCAGCCGGACCCGGGAGGCGTGCAGCCGCTGGGCGACCACGCGGCCGACCCAGACCGCGATCGCCCGGCCGAATTCCGGGTCCTGGGCGCACAGGTCGCGCACGGGACCGGCGTCGAACGCGTAGGCCCGTACCGGGCTCATCGCCTCGCCGCCCAGCTGCCACAGGTACGGCGGGAAGTGCCAGGACCAGCCGATGAGTTCACCGTGCCCGAGAGTCTCGATGACGGCGGGCCGGCGCCCGCGCACCCGCAGGTCGAGGGCGACGGTGCCGGTGCGCACGATCCAGAAGCGGTCGGCACGCCGGCCCTCCTCGAACAGGCGGGTACCGGCCTCGAACGAGACCTCCCGGCCGAGGCGCATCAGCAGTGCCCGCTGCTCCGCCGGCAGAGCTGTGGTCATGGTGGTGGCGGTGGTCATCGCACCGGCTCCCTTCCTCTGGCTCCTGCGTCCAGCCTGGCCCGGGGCCGGTGCCGGGCACCATGGGCCGCACGGCCCCGGCCGGGGACCTTCGGCCCGGGCACGGCGTCCGCTCGCGGGCGAGGGGAGCGTCGCCACGGCAGGGCGGGAGGGAGGGGACGGGAAGGGCGCCACCCGCTTCTCGCGGATCCGGATTGCGCGGTGCGCGGCAGTCGGCCGCTTCTCCGCGTGGTCGACGCGTCCTTCCCGCTGCTACCAGCACACCACGGGAACCGCCGCCGCACCAGAGCGGAGCCGCACGTCCCGTCCCGGTGGACGCCGAGGCGGGGGCGCGCACCCGGCCGGCGCGCGCCCCCGCCGGGGTCAGCCGGTCGTACAGGTCCGGTCGCCCAGCCTGAACGACGCCGGTCTCGCGTTCGTGCCCGACCAGCTCCCCGTGAACCCGAAGGCCACCGACGAGCCCGCCGCCACGGTGCCGTTCCAGGTCACGTTCTTCGCCGTCACCGCCGGCCCCGACTGCGTGTAGCCGGCGTTCCACAGTTGCGTGATCTTCTGGCCGTTCGGAAAGGTCCAGCCGAGGAACCAGCCGCTCCAAGCCGCCGAGCCGGTGTTGGTCAGGCGGACGTCCGCCTGGAAACCGTCCGACCACTGGTTGGTGATCTTGTAGGTCACGGTGCAGGCGCCGGTGGGGGCCGGCGTCGTACCACCGTCCCCTCCTCCGCCGCCCGGGTCGGAGGTGTCGCCGTAGACCACGCCCCGGCCGTTGGTCGACACGTACACGCGGCCGTACACCCGGGGGTCGCCCGTGATCGCCGCGCCCGTCCAGCCCCACTGGTGGGTGTCGTCGTTGATCCGGGTCCAGGTCGCGCCCTTGTCCGTGGAACGGAAGATGCCGCGCACCCCGCCGTGTCCCGCGTCGAGGCCCACGGCATGACCCCGATTCTCGAACTGCACTGGTCCTACGGCCAGTACACCGGGAACTCGGCCGGCTGCTCGGACGTGCACGCCACCTGTCAGAAGCCGATGCCCGACATGCAGTACAGCCCGTCGTTCTGGTCGTCGGTGGCCAGCACCTTCAAGGGCGACCAGGCGGCCGTGTTCGACCTGTTCAACGAGCCGTACCCGGACCGGGCGACCTCGAGCGTCACGGATGCCTGGAAGTGCTGGCGGGACGGGGGCACCTGTCCCGGGATCTCGTACGAGGTCGCCGGTATCCAGGATCTCGTCGACAGTATCCGGGCTACCGGCGCCGAGAACGTCATCCTGGCCGGCGGGCTGGCGTATGCAAACGACCTCAGCCAGTGGACTGCATACAAGCCCACCGACCCGGCCGGCAATCTCGCCGCCGCCTACCACGTCTACAACTTCAACACCTGCTCCAGCGAGACCTGCTGGAACTCCATCCTCGCCCCGGTCGCCGCCCAGGCTCCCCTGATCGCCGGCGAGATCGGCGAGAACACCTGCTCGCACGGGTTCGTCGACCAGGTCATGAAGTGGTTCGACGACCACAACCTGTCCTACCTCGGCTGGACCTGGAACACCTGGGACTGCTCCTCCGGCCCCTCCCTCATCTCCGCCTACGACGGCACACCCACCGCGTACGGCACCGGCCTGCGCGACCACCTGCGCGCCCTCAGCCCGTAGATCCCACGGACCACCGAAGGCACCCGCGCTCATGAGTCGTACCAGGACGTCACTGCTCGCCGCCCTGGCGCTGGTCGCCGGTGCCTCCGGGGCGGCGCTCACCACACAGCCCGCATCCGCCGCGGCCGCCGCCGTCCGTTCCGGCAGCTGACGCAGAACGCCTACCCGCCGCTGCCGTAGCCCGGTGAACCCCCGCCGGGGCCGGACCGCACCGGTCGGGCCCGGCGGATCCCGTGCCCCACCGGACCTTGCCGTGGCGCGTCCTGTTTTTGCCGCATCGGCAACACCGCTGGCCTCCGTCCGTCATGCCGTCGCACCCTGACCGCATCCGGAAGAGAGGCTGACCACCATGGCGCACGACCACCACGAGCCCGAGCCCCGGCACGGGCACCAGCACGGTACGGAGATCGACTGGAACGAGCAGGGTCCCCTGCTGGAGTCACAGGCGGAGCTGTTCACCCCCGTCTACGAGCGGGTGATGGCGTGGCTCGGCCGGGAGGTGACCGAGCCGGGGCTGATCGTGGACGCGGGCAGCGGTCCGGGTGTGGTCTCCTGCCTGTTCGCCGAGGCGTTCCCCGGGGCCCGGGTCGTGGCCGTCGACTCCGCCGCGCCGCTGCTGGAACGCGCCCGCGCCCGGGCCGCCCGCCAGGGCGTCGCCGACCGCTTCGACACCATCGCCGGTGAACTGCCCGACGTGTTGGACGAGTTGGACTATCCGGCGGACCTGCTGTGGGCCAGCCGCAGCCTGCACCACCTCGGCGACCAGCGGGCCGCGCTCGCCGCGTTCGCCGAACGGCTCGCCCCCGGCGGCACCCTCGCCCTCCTCGAGGGCGGCCTGCCCTCCCGCTTCCTGCCCCGCGACATCGGCATCGGCCGCCCCGGACTGCAGGCGCGGCTGGACGCGCTGGAGGAGGACTGGTTCGCCCGCATGCGCGCCGACCTGCCGGGCTCGGTCGCCGAGACCGAGGACTGGCCCGCCCTGCTGACGGCCGCCGGCCTCAAACACAATCGCACCCGGACCTTCCTGCTCGACCTGCCCGCCCCCACCCCCGACCGGGCCCGCTCCTACGTCGCCGCACACCTGACCCGGCTGCGCGACGGCTTCGGAGACGCCCTGGACTCCGAGGACCGCGCCACCCTCGACCGGCTCCTCGACCCGTCCGACCCGGCGAGCGTGCACGTACGGCCGGACGTCTTCGTGCTGGGGGCGTACACCGTGCACACGGCGGTCCGCCCGGGGTAGCCCGGACAGTTGACTTGGAGCGCGCTCCAAGTGGTGGACTTCCTGGCCATCACCGACGTACAGGGGGACCAGACATGACCACGAACGATTCTCCGGTCGCGCTCATCACCGGTGGCGGCACCGGAATCGGTGCCGCCGTGGCGCGGCAGTTGCTGGACGCGGGGCACCGGGTGACGGTCACCGGGCGCGGGGAACAGCGGCTACGTGATTTCGCCGACAGTATGGGGAATCCCGACGGATTGCAGACAGTCGTCGGCAACGCGTCGGCGTTCGACGATATACAGAATGCGGTCGACCGCACGCTGAAGGCATACGGTCGATTGGATACCGTCGTCGCCAACGCCGGCTTCGCCACCCACGACACCGTGGCGGACGGCGACCCGTCCGGCTGGCCCGAGATGGTCCTCACCAACGTCCTCGGTCCCGCACTCCTCATCCGCGCCTCTGTCGACGCGCTGAAGGAGTCCCGCGGCCGGATCGTGCTCATCGGCAGTGTCGCCGGGTTCGTGAACACGCCCGGCAATCTCTACGGTGCCACCAAGTGGGCGGTCACCGGTCTCGCCGAGAACACCCGGCGGCAGGTCACGGAGTTCGGGATCGGTGTCACGCTGGTGGCCCCCGGCCGGGTGGAGACCCCGTTCTGGGACGGCAACGGCAGCCTGCCCCCGGGGCATCTCCTGACCGCCGGCCAGATCGCCGACTCGGTCGTCTGGGCGATCCGGCAGCCGGCCGGGGTCGACGTCAACACGGTCGTTGTCCGTCCGCTGGGCCAGCCCAACTGACGTACGAAAAGCCTCAGTTGTTGGCGAGGAACTGCTTGGCCAGCTTGTCGCCGAGGGTGACGGCGGCGCTGTGGCTCTCGATGGGGGAGGCCTGGGAGTTCTTGAACAGGATGTAGGTCACGCCCGAGTCGGTGCCGCCGGTGGCCGGGTCGGGGTCGATGCCGAGCGCCTTCGCGGTGGCGTACGACGCCTCGCCGATGATCTTCGTGGGGCCGGTGTCACCGACGACGGCGTACTCGACCTTGTTGTTGTAGATGACGGCGACCACGCCGCCGCCCTTGATGCCGGCGCTGGAGTAGTTCCAGATGCTGCTGGTGCTGGGCACGACGACGTACGGCAGGGTCTCCGCCTTCAGTGGCTTGCCGTCGGACTGGTGGAAGGCGGTGTCGTCCTGGTACCAGGGGTCGCGGTCCTCGTTGCAGTTGGTGGTGCGCTGGCCGTCGCAGTCGATGTCCATGTCGGCTTTCCAGAACACCGCGCCGTTCTTGCCGCACACGGGGACCGTGGCCGAGGTCTCGTCGTCGGTCTTGTACTTGCCGTTGGAGATCTGCGAACAGGACGTCACCTTGGCGAGCAGGTCGGCGGCGCTGACCGTGCCCTCCTGTGCGGACTTGGGTGAGGCGGCGGAGGCGTGCGCGGGGAGGAGTCCGGCGGCGAGCAGGGCGGTGCCGGAGGCCGCGGCGAGGGTCAGTGTTCGAAAGCGCACGGGAACCCCTTCTGTTAGGAAAGTTTCCTTACTGGGTGTCGTACACCGTGGCCCTTTGGGCATGCCCTCGTCAACCTTCGGCTTGCGAACGGCCGAAACCTGTGCGTATTGCGGTGACTTACCGGGGCGTAGAGACTGGACAGGCCGGATATTTCCCTCTTCGTCCGGCTCTGTCGGTGGTCCCCGTGCCCCGGAGGTGAGGGCTCATGTTCGTACGCGCGGTGTACGCGACCGGAGATCCGGCGCTGCTCGACACGGCCGTCCGGTCAGTGAACAGTCAGGGGCGGGACCTGCTGGAGGAACGCCCCGGATACCGGGGTGCGGGCGTGTTCGCGGACCGGGACATCGGCAAACTCCTCACGATCAGCTGGTGGGAGACCGAGGAGGCGCGGCACAACAGCGACGAGGTGATGCGCGAGCGGCGCGGGGCACTGCTGGAACCGTTCGCGGGCACCGTGGCCGTCGCCAACTTCGAGGCGGCGGTGTTCCACCAGATCACGCACCCACGCCAGGGCGGCGGACTGCGCGTGGCGAGGATGGAGTTCGACCCGCGGGACGCGGATCTCGTCGTCGACACCTTCCGGGCCACGGTCGTACCGCGGGCCGAGGCGCTGCCCGGCCTGGCCGAAGTCTGCCTGCTGATCGACCGTGAACGGGGGCGCGCTCTGGGCAGCACCCTGTTCGTCGACCGCGCCTCCCTGACCGCCTCGCGCTCGGCCGTGGCGGCCGTGCGCCACGAGGCGTCGGCGAAGGCCCACGTGGACGTCGTCGGCCTGGAGGACCTCGAGGTGGTGTACGCGGACGTGCGCTTCGAGTGAGCCGGGCCCGCCCGGTACGTCCGTCACGCCCGACCGCGCCCGGTCGTGCGCCCCGCGCGGCAGCAGGGCGCACGACCGGGACCGGAGGAGGGCGGGGCCGCCCCCGCGCCGGCGGTCAGGCCATGTCGAACGTGGCGGGGTCGGGACCCAGGCGCCGGTCCTCGTTGAGGGCGCTGATCGCGGCGAGGTCCTCGTCGTCCAGGCTGAAGTCGAACACCTCGATGTTCTCCTTGATCCGGGACGGCGTCACGGACTTCGGGATCACGATGTTGCCGAGCTGGAGGTGCCAGCGCAGTACGACCTGGGCCGGGGTGCGGTCGTGCTTCTGCGCGATCGCGACGACCGCCGGCACTTCCAGCAGGCCCTTGCCCTGGCCGAGCGGCGACCAGGCCTCCGTGGCGATGCCCTGCTCGGCGTGCAGCTCGCGCGCCTCGCGCTGCTGCAGGTGCGGGTGCAGCTCGATCTGGTTGACCGCCGGGACGACCGAGGTCTCCGAGATCAGCCGCCGCAGGTGCTCGGGAAGGAAGTTGGAGACGCCGATGGCACGGACCCGGCCGTCGGCGTGCAGCTTCTCGAACGCCTTGTAGGTGTCGATGTACCTGTCCCGGGACGGCAGCGGCCAGTGGATCAGGTACAGGTCGACGTAGTCGAGCCCCAGCTTCTCCAGCGACGCGTCGAACGCGCGCAGCGTGGAGTCGTACCCCTGGTCGCTGTTCCAGAGCTTGGTGGTGACGAAGACGTCCTCGCGGGGCAGGCCGGAGGCGGCGATGGCCTTGCCGGTGCCCTCTTCGTTGCCGTAGATCGCAGCGGTGTCGATGCTGCGGTACCCGGCCTCCAGCGCCGTGGCGACGGCCCGCTCGGCCTCGTCGTCCGGCACCTGCCAGACGCCGAAGCCCAGCTGGGGCATCTCGACGCCGTTGTTGAGGATGATCGGGGGGACCTTGCTGCTCACGAGCCTCTTGATCCTTCGGTTGTCGACAGGTGGTACTGCTATCGTCAACGATCACGGGCCGCCGTGCATTCCTGACCGCGCGATCCGCTTGCGGCCCCATGGACCTGGTACGGCCCGCGGACCGGCTCCGACCAGGGCAGCTGCCCCTCTGCGGAGGCCGGACGCGCCCGGGGTCACCGGATGCAAAAGTCTGGTGAAGCCCTGCTTGTCACCGCGTGGCGGCCCTGCGGAAGGCCCCACTGGAAGTGCCCGCCCGTGTCCTCGGGCCGGTGAGTGCCGACGAGGCGTCAGGTCTGGTAGAGGGCGTCGACCTCGTTCGCGTACGCCTTCTCGATCGCCTTCCGCTTCAGCTTCAGCGACGGCGTCAGCAGCCCGTGTTCCTCGGTGAACGGCTGCGCCAGGATGCGGAAGGTGCGGATCGACTCGGCCTGGGAGACGAGGGTGTTGGCGGCGACCACCGCCCGCCGTACCTCCGTCTCCAGGTCCGGGTCGCGCACCAGCTCGGCCGGGGCCAGTCTGGGTTTGCCGCGCATCTGCAGCCAGTGTTCGACCGCCTCCTGGTCCAGGGTGACCAGGGCGGCGATGTAGGGGCGGTCGTTGCCGACCACGATGCACTGGTTGACCAGCGGATGCTCGCGGACCCGCTCCTCCAGCACGCCGGGGGAGACGCTCTTGCCGCCGGAGGTCACCAGGATCTCCTTCTTGCGGCCGGTGATGGTCAGATAGCCGTCCTCGTCGAGGGAGCCGAGGTCGCCGGTGGCGAGCCAGCCGTCGTGCAGGGTCTGGTCGGTGGCCTTGGGGTTGTTGAGGTAGCCCTGGAAGACGTTGCCGCCGTGCAGCCAGATCTCCCCGTCGTCGGCGATGTGCACGGTCACGCCCGGGATGGCCTGGCCCACGGTGCCGTAGCGGGTGCGCTCGGGCGGGTTCGCGGTCGCCGCGGCCGTCGACTCGGTCAGGCCGTAGCCCTCGTAGATCTGCACACCGGCGCCCGCGAAGAACAGCCCCAGCCGGCGGTCCATACCCGATCCACCGGACATTGCATTCCGTATACGACCGCCCATGGCCGCGCGGACTTTTGCATACACGAGCTTGTCGAACAGCTGGTGCTGCATCCGCAGCCCCGCCGACGGGCCCGGCCCGATGCCCCAGGCCTTCGCCTCCACCGCCTCCGCGTACTTCACGGCGATGTCGACGGCCTTCTCGAACGGCCCGGCCTTGCCCTCCTTCTCGGCCTTGCGGCGGGCGGCGTTGAACACCTTCTCGAAGATGTACGGCACCGCGAGGATGAACGTCGGCCGGAACGCGGCCAGGTCCGGCAGCAGGGCGGCGGCATGCAGCTGCGGCTGGTGCCCGAAGCGGACCCGGCCGCGGATCGCGGCGACCTCCACCATCCGCCCGAAGACGTGCGCCAGCGGCAGGAACAGCAGCGTGGACGCCTCGTCGCCCTTCTTGGAGTGGAACACCGGCTCCCACCGCTGGATCACGGTGTCCGCCTCGAACATGAAGTTGCCGTGGGAGAGCACACAGCCCTTGGGGCGGCCGGTGGTGCCGGAGGTGTAGATGACGGTGGCGACCGAGTCCGGGGTGACCGCCTGCCGGTGCCGGTGCACCACCTCGTCGTCCAGGTGCGCCCCGGCGTCGTACAGCTCCTGCACGCAGCCGGCGTCCAGCTGCCACAGCTGGCGCAGCTGAGGCAGCCGGTCGATGACGGTGGCGATGGTCATCGCGTGGTCCTCGTGCTCCACGATCGCCGCGGACACCTCGGCGTCGTAGAGCATCCAGAAGCACTGCTCGGCCGAGGAGGTGGGGTAGACGGGCACCACCTGGGCGCCGATGGTCCACAGGGCGAAGTCGAAGAGGGTCCACTCGTAGCGGGTGCGGGACATGATCGCGACCCGGTCGCCGAACCGGACGCCGCGGGCGAGCAGGCCCTTGGCGAGGGCCGTGACCTCGTCGCGGAACTCGGCGGAGGTCACGTCCCGCCACTGTCCGTCGGTGTCCTTGCGGCCGAGGGCGATGTGGAGCGGGTCGGTCAGGGCATGGTCGAAGACGACGTCTGCCAGACCGCCCGCCGGCGGCGCCGACGCCAGCGGAGGGTTGGTGAACTCGCGCAACCTCGCTCCCGGTGTCTCGCGCCTCAGTGACGTTGGTCCACGCACCGCACAGCGCGGTGAAAGCTACCCCACCCGGTCGGTATCCGGGAGGGGTACGGAAACCGAGCAAACCTCACGTTCCACCTGGACGACGGTCGTGAAATGCCCGCACATGGGGAAGGGCCGGACACGATACTGACGGGTCAGTAAGTTTCGGTCCCGTAATCTCCACCGAATCTGTACGCGCCGATTACGGTGCCCCACGCGCGCGGGGAGCGCCCCGGAAGCCTCGCTGCGAAGCCGCCCGGGTGCACTGGACTCCCCGGCGGCAGGGCCGTGGCCGCCTACGACGCCTTCCTGCGCCGGCTGAGGCAGCGGACGTACCGTCGCCCCGCGCGCCGGCAGGCACGGGGCGGGCCGCGGTCAGCCGCTGCTGCGCCGCAACCGCTCGCCGCCCGCCAGGACCGCCGCCGCCAGCGCGTTCGCGGCGCCCTCGGCCGGACCCCGGCGGCGGCCGTGGACGAGAACGAAGTCGACCTTGCCCAGATCCGGCAGACCCGCACGGTCGGGCAGCCGGAACAGGCCCGGCGGGATCAGCCGCCGGGAGTGGGCCATCACCCCGAGCCCGGCACGGGCCGCCGCGACCAGCCCGTTGAGACTGCCGCTCGTACACACGATCCGCCACGGACGGCCCTGCCGCTCCAGCACCTCCAGCGCCCGGGCCCGGGTGATGCCCGGCGGCGGATACACGATCAGCGGAACCGGCCGGTCGGGTTCCAGCCGCAGCCGCTCAGCACCGATCCACACCAGGTCGTCGCGCCAGACCAGCTCACCGCGCGGATCCTCCGGACGCCGCTTGGCCAGCACCAGGTCGAGCTTCCCGGCGGCCAGCTGCTCGTGCAGGGTCCCCGACAGCTCCACCGTCAGCTCCAGGTCGACCTCCGGATGGTCGTAGCGGAAGCCCTCCAGGATCTCCGGCAGCCGGGTCAGCACGAAGTCCTCCGAGGCGCCGAAACGCAGCCGGCCACGCACGCGCGTGCCGGTGAAGAACGCGGTGGCCTGCTCGTGCACCTCCAGGATCCGGCGGGCGAACCCCAGCATCACCTCGCCGTCCTCGGTCAGCTCCACCGAATGGGTGTCCCGGGCGAACAGCTGCCGGCCGGCCGCTTCCTCCAGCCGGCGCACATGCTGGCTGACCGTGGACTGGCGCAGCCCCAGCCGCCGGGCCGCCTGCGTGAAGTTCAGCGTCTGGGCGACCGCCAGAAAGGTGCGCAACTGCGTCGGGTCGTACACGCCACCCGAGCCTAGCGCGGCCATCGCTGTCCATGATGACAGTGAGAGCGGTGTGCGGGATTCCCGATCGGCCGCCGGAGGAGGACCATGGAGAGGGGCCCTACGGCCCCGGGAACGCCCGTCACCCACCGCAATCGGAGCACTGTGAAACGCCTGCGCCGGCCGAGTCGGATGCCGATCGACCCGTACATCGTGCTGCTGCTCGGGACGGTCGGACTCGCCGCGCTCCTCCCCGCCCGCGGCACCGCCGCCGACGTCACCTCCGGCGCCTCCACGGCCGCGATCGCCTTCCTCTTCTTCCTCTACGGCGCCCGGCTGTCCACCCGCGAGGCACTCGACGGACTCAGGCACTGGCGGCTCCACCTCACCGTGCTGATCTGCACCTTCGTCGTCTTCCCGGTGTTCGGGCTCGCCGCGCGCGGACTGGTCCCGGTCCTGCTCACCCAGCCCCTCTACCAGGGCCTGCTCTTCCTGACGCTGGTGCCCTCCACGATCCAGTCGTCCATCGCCTTCACCTCGATCGCCCGCGGCAACGTGCCCGCCGCGATCTGCGCCGGGTCCTTCTCCTCCCTCGCCGGCATCGTCCTGACCCCGCTGCTCGCCGCGGGACTGCTCGGGGGCGACGGGGTCGGGTTCTCCACCGACTCACTGCTGAAGATCGTGCTCCAGCTGCTGGTGCCGTTCCTCGCCGGGCAACTGCTGCGGCGGTGGATCGGCGGCTTCGTCACCCGCCACAAGAAGGTCCTGGGGCTCGTCGACCGCGGCTCCATCCTCCTGGTCGTCTACAACGCGTTCAGCGAGGGCATGAACCAGGGCATCTGGCACCAGGTCAGCCCCGTCCGACTGGCCGGCCTGCTCGGTGTCGAGGCCGTCCTGCTGGCCGTGATGCTGCTCCTGACCTGGTACGGCGCCCGGGCCCTCGGCTTCCGCCGGGAGGACCGGATCGCCATCCAGTTCGCCGGGTCGAAGAAATCCCTCGCCTCCGGGCTGCCCATGGCGAGCGTCCTCTTCGGCAGCCACGCCTCCCTGGCCGTCCTGCCGCTGATGCTCTTCCACCAGATGCAGCTGATGGTGTGCGCGGTCATCGCCAAGCGGCGCGCCCGCGATCCCGAGGCGAACGCGGACGCGCCCGAAGGGTCAGCCGCGCACCCGGTCGAGGGGCAGCCAGAGGACCGTGTCCTGCGGTGACCGCAGGACGTCCGGGTCGGCCAGCTCCTCGTCGGTGCGCACCCGGTCCCAAACACGCACCTCGTCCAGCGCGCCGGTGAAGAAGGCGCGGCTGTCCATGCGCTGACCGAGGTGGACGCCGAAGGGGGAGTTACGGCTGACGGAACCCGGTACATCGGCGACGGCAGACTGCATACCGTCGACGGACAACGACAGCCGGCCGTCGCCGCGGCGGAGTACGGCGTGATGCCAGAGACCATCGTTGTATGCAATATCCGTGCGAACGTATGCAGTCTGCGGTGGACTGGCGGCATGACGCACGGTGATCAACGCCTGTATACGGTGGTTCGCCGGCTCCCCGCGCAGCCACACCTGCGGCTGGCTGGTGCCGATACCGCCCATCCACAGCAGCGGCTGCTCCCCGGCCGTCGCCGTGTACCGGAACCAGAGCGACGCCGTGAAGTCCTTCGTGTCCAAGGGGAGGCCGGCGCGGTACGGCAGGCGTACGGCGTCGTCCGTGCCGTCGAACTCCAGCGCCTTCCCGGACACCCCCTCCGTCTCCTCCGGGTCGCCGATCACCACCGCCGGCCGGGCGTGCGGCGCGAGGTCGGCGGTGACCGGGTCGGGGCCGCGGCGCGGGGCGAGCCAGTCCTCGCTGAAGCGGGCGAAGCGGATCTCGTCGCGGGCGTCCACCGCGCCGCCCTCGTACATCAGGCCGACCGTGCCGGAGTCGACGCGCACCAGGTCGGAGTAGCCGGACCAGTCCGGGGTGACGACCGTGCCGCGGTCGACGCTGTCCCAGGTCCGGCCGCCGTCGTAGGAGGAGCGGATCATCATGGTGCGTCGCCGGTCGGGGTCGCCGGGGCAGGCGAGCAGGAGACGGCCGCCCAGGCGCAGCAGTGAGCCCTGCACCTGAGGGGTGTAGAGGCCGGGCAGGCCGCGGAACGGGGCGGTGAAGCTGGTGCCGCCGTCGCGGCTGACGGCCTGGGTGCGGTGACCGAGGTCGGTACCGTCCTGCTCCCGGCCGCTGACCAGGACCGAGCCGTCACCGCGCTCGGCGAGGGTCAGTTCGGAGGGCTTCTGCCGGAAGGTGCCGTCGGCGGCGATGGGCCAGGTGTCGGTGGCGCCGGTCCGCCAGTGGCCGCCGTGGTCGTCGCTGACGATCAGTGCCGCGTGGTTGGCGGTGACCCTGCTGCCGTTCCACGTCTCGGCGTTGACCCCGAAGACCAGGCGCCCCGCGTACCGGCCGCGGGTGAGCTGGATCCCGTGGACAGGCCCGGTGGCGTACCAGGAGTTCCAGTCGGCGGGCAGGATCTCGGGGCTGAGATCGCGTGGCTCCGACCAGGTCCGGCCGTCGTCGTCGCTGTACTGCAGATGCGGGGTGCGGTCGCAGGGCACCGAACAGCCGGCGCTGTCCGTGCGGCCCGTGTTGTAGGTCTCGGCGAGCCAGATCCGGCCGGTGGCACGGTCCACGACCGGTGCCGGGTTGCCGTGCGTGTCGCCGGCGCCCTCGTTGACCACCTGTAACGGCCCCCAGGTGCGGCCGCCGTCGGTGGAGCGTTTGAGCACGATGTCGATGTCGGCCGCGTCCCCGCAGTTGAGGACCCGGCCCTCGGCGAACGCCAGCAGCGCGTCGTCGACCGTTCTGACGACCGCCGGGATGCGGAAGCACGCGTAACCGGGGTCCTGGGCAGCCTTGAACAGCACCTGCTGTTCGAACCGCGGTGCTGTGCCGCCCGCCGGCCGGGCCTGGGCCGGATGGGCGGGGACGAGCGGGGCGAGCAGGCCGGCCGCGGTGACGGCGGCGATGGCGAGTACGGATCTGAGACGGGCGCGAAGACATGACGGCACGGTGCGACCTGCCCTTCGTCGGCCGGACATCTGGACATCCCGACATCCCACGTCCAACGTGCGTTCCATCGACGGTAGTTGGGGGTGGCGCACGTCACAAGAAGCGTGCAGACGGTTATGGGCGCAGGACGACCTTGCCGAGGTTGGCCCTGGACATGATCACCTGGCGAGCAGCCGCCGCGTCCTCCAGGGCGAACTCCCCGTGCACAGCAGGCTTTACGGCACCCTCGGCGAACAGGCGCCACAGGTCCTGCCGCCACTGCTCGTACACGTCCGGCCGGCCGCGGGCGATCAGTGCCATCTGGAAGCCGATCACGGATTTGGCCCCCACCAGCAGGTCGTAGGCCTGGACCGTGCCGCCGCCGGAGCTATACGCGACCAGGCGGCCGTACGGGGCGAGCGCGGCGAGGGCGGGGGTGAGCAGGTCGCCGCCGACCGCATCCAGTACACAGTCGACCGGATCACCCCAGCTGTCGTCCTCATACTGCATACAGTCGTCCGCGCCGAGCGAGCGGACGAAATCCGCCTTCGCTCGACCGGATACGGCCCCCAGCACCCGTCCCGCGCCCCGCGCCCGGGCCAACTGCACGGCGAGATGCCCGACGCCGCTCGCCGCCGCCGTGACAAGGACCGACTCTCCCGGTGCGAGCCGTGCCGCCTCCAGCGCGCCCAGCGCCACCAGGCCACTGCGTACCAGCGCGACCGCGGTCACGGCGTCGGCGTCGTCCGGGATCGGCGAGGTCATGGCCTCGTGCAGCACGGCGAACTCGGCGTACCCGTATCCGAAGCACAGCCCGGTCACCCGGTCGCCGACGCGGAAGCGGGTGACGCCCTCGCCCGTCGCGACCACCTCGCCCGCGACCTCACCTCCCAGTTGCACCGGCTCCGCGGCCTCGGTCACCTTGCGGACCATCGGCAGGGTGATGCCGACGGCCGCGCAGCGCACCAGCAGCTCGCCGGGGCCCGGTTCGGGAATGGGAGCCTCCTCGACGAACAGGGGTCCGCCGGTGGACTCGTATCGGACGCGACGCATGGCAACCTCCAGAGGCCGGGCGAGCCGGCGCGGTAATCATTGGGAACACCCATGAAATCGTTGGGGGTCCCAACGGTAGAGGGGATTCGTTGGGAAGTCCAATGAGTCTTCGGATAGGCTGCCGTCATGGCCGAAGCACCCCTGCCCGCGATCCGCTCCCTGCCCAGCTGGCTCCTCGGGCGAGCCGCCGCGCGGGGCCGCGCCCTGGTCGCCGACGCCCTCGCGGCCGAAGGGCTGAAGATGTGGCACCACGTCGTCCTCTCCGCCGTCCGGGACCTCGCCCCGGTGGCCCAGGCCGACCTCGGACGCAGCGTCAGCCTCGACCCCAAGGACGTCGTCGGCATCCTCAACGACCTGCAGTCCGCCGGCCTGGTCGACCGCGCCCCCGATCCCCGCGACCGGCGCAAGAACGCCGTCTCCCTCACCGACGACGGCGCCCGTCTTCTCGTACGCTGCGAAAAGACCGCCCGTCAGGCCAACGACGAACTGCTCGCCCCCCTGTCGGCCGCCGAACGGGACCAGTTCATGGGCCTGCTGCTGCGGATCTCCGGCGCGGAGGGCTGACCGAGCCTCGTGTCGCCCGGCCGGCCGAGCGCAGTCGAGAAGTACACCGGTCAGCCGTGGGTGGCCGACTCCCGCAGGACGATCCGCTCCTCGCCCGCGTACACGTTCATGGAGCTGCCCCGCAGGAAGCCCACCAGGGTCAGACCGGTCTCCGCGGCCAGGTCCACCGCGAGCGACGAGGGTGCCGAAACGGCCGCCAGCAGGGGGATGCCCGCCATGACCGCCTTCTGGGCCAGCTCGAAGGAGGCCCGGCCGGAGACCATGAGGATCGTCCGGGACAGCGGCAGCCCGTCGTTCTGCAGCGCGCGTCCGACCAGCTTGTCGACCGCGTTGTGCCGGCCCACGTCCTCACGGGTGTCCAGCAGCTCTCCGTCCTCGCTGAACAGGGCCGCCGCGTGCAGGCCCCCGGTCCGGTCGAACACCCGCTGTGCCGATCGCAGCCGGTCGGGGAGGCTTGCCAGCAACTCGGGGGTGACCCGGAGCGGGGGAGTGTCGGCGATCGGCCAGCGCGCGGTCGTGCGGACAGCGTCCAGGCTCGCCTTGCCGCACAGCCCGCACGAGGAGGAGGTGTAGACGTTCCGCTCCAGACTGAAGTCCGGGAGCGTGACACCGGGCGCGGTCTTCACGTCGACGACGTTGTAGGTGTTCGAACCGTCTACGGTCGCCCCTGCACAGTAGACAATATTCTGCAGATCGGATGCCGTAGCCAGGACACCTTCGCTCACCAGGAAACCCGCCGCCAGCGCGAAGTCGTCGCCGGGGGTGCGCATGGTGATCGCGAGCGGCTTGCCGTTCAGCCGGATCTCCAGGGGTTCCTCGGCGACGAGCGTGTCCGGCCGGGTGGAGACCACGCCGTCCCGGATGCGGAGGACCTTGCGTCGTTCCGTGACTCGTCCCATGTCCTGATCAGCCCCGGTTCTGTATGTACTGGTAGCGGAAAGGGCCCTTGATGCAGAGGTTGCCGCGGATCACCGGACCGTCGTGTGGCCGAGGTGACCTCCACGATCACATTGTCCTGCACACGGGAAATCAGGCGCAGGCCGGTCTGCGCGAACCGCGGAGAAGCCCGGATGGTGACGCGGCGGATGCGTGCACGTCCGACAGTCTGAGGAGAGCCGACAATCCCGGCGCCCGTTTCCTGTGGGTTCACCTGCCCTCGTACCCGTGAGTCACTGATCAGACTGGTGGATCCCGCTACCCACGGCACGAGGGGATCCCCCGGCATGAACGGCTCACGCATCGCCGCCATCGGTCACTACCAGCCCGCCAAGGTGCTCACCAACGACGAGCTGGCAGGCATGGTCGACACCAGTGACGAGTGGATCCGCACCCGGGTGGGCATCCGGACCCGGCACATCGCCGGTCCCGACGAGCCGGTCGACGAGCTGGCCGCGCACGCCGCCGCCAAGGCACTCGCCGCGGCCGGCCTCGCCCCGGGCGACATCGACCTGGTCCTCGTTGCCACCTCCACCGCGATCGACCGTTCCCCGAACACCGCCGCCCGGGTCGCGGCCCGGCTCGGTATCCCGCAGCCCGCCGCCATGGACGTCAACGTGGTGTGCGCCGGCTTCACCCACGCGCTGGCCACCGCCGACCACACGCTCCGGGCCGGCGCGGCCACCCGCGCCCTGGTCGTCGGCGCCGACAAGATGTCCGATGTCACCGACTGGACCGACCGCTCCACCTGCGTCCTCGTCGGCGACGGCGCCGGGGCCGCCGTCCTGACGGCATGCGCGCCGGGAGAGGAGCCCGGGGTCGGGCCGGTGCTGTGGGGATCGGTGCCGGAGATGGGACACGCCGTGCGGATCGAGGGGACGCCACCGCGGTTCGCACAGGAGGGGCAGAGCGTCTACCGCTGGGCCACCACCCAGCTGCCGGCCATCGCCCGCAAGGCCTGTGAGAAGGCGGGTGTGGCGCCCGAGGATCTCGCCGGGGTCGTCCTGCACCAGGCCAACCTGCGGATCATCGAGCCGCTGGCCGAGAAACTCGGCGCCGTCAACGCGGTGATCGCCCGCGATGTCACCGAATCCGGCAACACCTCCGCCGCCAGTATTCCGCTCGCCTTCTCCAAGTTGGTCGAGCGAGGAGCGCTCAGCACCGGCGATCCGGTGCTGCTGTTCGGTTTCGGCGGCAATCTGTCGTACGCCGGGCAGGTCGTACGCTGCCCCTGAGTCCAGGATTCTGTGCGCTGTCTTCTGAATACGGTGCACCGAAGACTGTAGACAAAAGACGATTGATGCTGAGCGTCCAGCGCCCCGTGCGCCCGGACCTGCCCAGGAGGGGGACCGCGATGTTGTCGACCGGACTGCCGCAGGGGGCGGTGCCCAAGCTGGAACGCCCAGGCCCGCTGCGTGAACGCGTGTACGAGGCGCTGCTGGAACTCATCACCACCCGCGCGCTGCAGCCCGGTCAGCACCTGGTGGAGAGTGAACTCGCCGGACACCTCGGCGTCTCCCGTCAGCCCGTGCGCGAGGCGCTGCAGCGGCTCAACACCGAGGGCTGGGTCGATCTGCGGCCCGCGCAGGGAGCCTTCGTGCACGAGCCGACCGAGGACGAGGCCGACCAACTGCTCACGGTCCGCACCCTGCTGGAGGCGGAGGCGGCCCGGCTGGCTGCCCTGAACGCCGACGAGGCGGGTGTCGACGCGCTCCGTCTGATCGTGGAGCAGGGCCGGCTGGCCGTCGCCGCCGACGACGTGAACCGGGCCGTGGCGCTGAACGCCGCCTTCCATGCCAAGATCATGGAGTTGGCCGGGAACACCGTCCTGTCCGAACTCGCCGCCCAGGTCGACCGCAGGGTGCGTTGGTACTACACGCCGGTGGCCCGCCTGCGCGGTGGCACCTCCTGGTCGGAGCACTCCGATCTGATGCTGGCCATTCGCGCTCACGACGCGGACCTGGCCACCCGGCTCATGCGGGAACACACCGAGCACACTCGCCACTCGTACCAGCACCGCAAGGCGTCCTGACCGACGGCGGTCCGGCCGAGGACTGTCTCCCGGGCGCTTTCCGGCCAACGAGCGGCGACGGCATTTCAGTCACCGAGTCGGTCTGCCGCCTACTCCCGTCCGGCGGCGACCTGCTTGCCCGCACCTACGCGCTGGCGGTCGACTGCAGGTCGCCCGTGCGCCCGTAGCCGGTCTTTCACCCACCGTACGCAGTCTCTTGCAGACTGTATACGTCGACAATCGGCCGCTCCCCACCCGCCGCGCAGACGGATACGCAGGTGAAACGCACTCCGAAACCTTGGTATTGTTGTCCATGTCGCCGCAGGGAACACACCCCGCAAGGCGGCAGACACCTAGTCCGGGTGGCGGAATGGCAGACGCGCTAGCTTGAGGTGCTAGTGCCCTTTATCGGGCGTGGGGGTTCAAGTCCCCCCTCGGACACCGACAGGAAACCCCATGGCTGCGGCCATGGGGTTTCTTCGTTGCCGCCGCGAAACAGGGCTCCCGGCGGAAAATCGGTACCCCACCGGCTGATCGTTTTCCTAGACTCGCCACCGCACCGCGCGCCGCACCCGTACCAGGGTGGCGCGCTTCGTGAGCCGTGACGATCGAGGGGAGCCGGGCCGTGCGTGACCGTACCGCCGCCGTCGTTCCCCCTGCGCGGACCGAGGTGATCCTGGTGTCCTCGTCCGTCCGGTGCCCGCTGCGCGGCCGGCACCGGATGCCCGTGACGCCCCGCTGACACCCCGGCCGCCCGCCCGGCACCCGTCCGGCCGCCGCCGTACCGTCCGCTCCCTCCGGCACACGGGGAATCGCGCCGCCCTTCTCCAGGAACTCTCCCGAAAGGCACCGGGCCGTGCGCACCCACATCGACACCATCACCGCCGTCCGCAACCTCGGCATCCTCGCCCACGTCGACGCCGGCAAGACCACCGTCACCGAGCGGATCCTGTATGCGACGGGCACCACCCACAAGCGGGGCGAGGTGCACGACGGCACCACCGTCACCGACTTCGACCAGCAGGAACGCGACCGTGGCATCACCATCTTCGCCGCTGCCGTCAGCTGCGCCTGGGACGGCCACCGCATCAACCTCATCGACACCCCCGGCCACGTCGACTTCGCTGACGAGGTCGAGCGGTCGCTGCGGATCCTCGACGGGGCGGTCGCCGTGTTCGACGCCGTCGCCGGCGTCGAACCGCAGAGCGAGTCGGTGTGGCGGCAGGCCGACCGGCACGGCGTCCCGAGGATCGCGTTCGTCAACAAGCTGGACCGTGCGGGCGCCGACCTCGACCGGGCCGTCGGCTCCATCCGGGACCGGCTGCACCCCGCGCCGCTGGTCGTCCAGCTGCCGATCGGCGCCGAGGACGGTTTCACCGGTGTCGTGGACCTGGTGCGGATGCGGTCCCTGGTGTGGGGCGACGGCGAGGGTACGGCCAGGGAAGGGGCGGTGCCCGAGGGGCTGCGGGAGGAGGCGGTACGGCGGCGGCGCGCGCTGGAGGAAGCGGTCGCCGAACGGCATCCGGCCGCGCTGGAGGAGTTCTGCGACCGTGAGACGCTCTCCGCCGCGACGCTCACCGCTGCCCTTCGCGACCTCACCCGCACCGGTGACGGCGTGGTCGTGCTGTGCGGCTCCGCCTACCGCAACCGCGGGATCGAACCGCTGCTGGACGCTGTGGTGGCCTACCTGCCGTCACCGCTGGACGTGCCCGCCGTACGCGGTGTCGGTGAGGACGCCGGGCAGCTGCGTGCCGCCGACCCCGAAGCGCCTTTCGCGGGGCTGGTGTTCAAGGTGAACGCGAGCGCCACCGGCCGGCTGGCCTACGTGCGGGTCTACTCCGGCACCGTCGAGAAGGGGGACACCGTGCGGGACCCGGGAAGCGGGCGCACCGAGCGGGTGGCGCGGATCCTGCGGGTCATGGCGGACCGGCACGTCCAGTTGGACCGGGCGGTCGCCGGTGACATCGTCGCGCTGGCGGGCGTGAAGTCGGCCCGGGTCGGTGCCACGCTGTGCGACCCCGGGGCCCCGGTGCTGCTGGAACCGCCGGTGGCCGCCGAGCCCGTGGTGTCCGTGGCGGTCGAGGCGCGGCGCGGCACGGACACCGGGCGGCTCGCGGCGGCGCTCGCCCGGCTCGTCGAGGAGGACCCCTCGCTGGTGGTGCGCACCGACGACGAGACCGGGCAGACCGTCCTGTCCGGGATGGGCGAACTCCATCTGGAGGTCGCGGTGGAGAAGATCCGCCGCGACGGCGGGCCGGAGGTCACGGTGGGCCGCCCCGGGGTGGCGTACCGGGAGACCGTGGTCGGCGGTGTCAGCGGTTTCGTGTTCCGGCACGTCAAACAGGACGGCGGCGCGGGGCAGTTCGCGCACATCGTCCTGGACGTGGAGCCGCTGGGCCCCGAAGCGGGCGTCACCGGCTTCGAGTTCCGGTCCGCCGTGGTCGGCGGGCGGGTGCCGCAGGAGTACGTGCGCGCGGTGGAGGCCGGCTGCCGGGACGCGCTCGCCGAGGGACCGCTCGGCGGGCACCCGGTGACTGGGCTGCGCGTCACGCTGACCGACGGCTCCACCCATGTCAGGGACTCCTCCGACACGGCCTTCCGTACCGCCGGCCGGCTGGGTTTGCGCGAGGCCCTGCGGGCGTGCGCGACCGCGCTGCTCGAACCGGTCGCGGAGGTGACGGTGACCGTGCCGGAGGACGCGGTCGGCGGGGTGCTCGGGGACCTGGCCGCCCGCCGCGGCCGGGTCGGCGGCTCGCACACCCGTGGCGGCGCCGCCGTACTGACCGCGACCGTGCCGCTGGCCGAACTGTTCGGCTACGCCACCCGGTTGCGCAGCCGCACCCAGGGCCGGGGCACCTTCACCACCCGGCCCGCCGGCTACGCGCCGGCACCGGTACGGACCCACGTCCGGTAAGGGGTACGGTCCCCGGTGCCGGCCCGCACCACGAGTCGTCGACCCGTGGCGGTTGTGTTCGCAGTGTGACCACCGGGACAATGAGGGTGATGAACGACGACCTG